>JBGVHY010000074.1:0-15528 GCA_045122755.1 Acutalibacteraceae bacterium
ACCAGGGATATTTTCAACATAGAAAGGTGAATAGTAAACGTCTACAAGTGCGATACCTTCCTGACCTTTTTCGTTTTTGTCACCTTTTTCGAAAGCATAGCTTCTAGGCTGAATAAGAACTGTTTTCAATTTGAAATCGCAACCCATTTCGATGATTTCATTGAGTGCTCCAAGGCTGAATGAAACATTCTGATATCTGTAACCGAACTGTGAATGTTTAACTGTATCAATTCTTTCCTGTCCAAGTTCGATTTCTGTTTCATATTCGCCGTCGCCGTCGATATCAGCTACTACTTTGATGCTGATTGACAAGTCTAACTGTGCACTTTCATCATACTGACCATTAGGATTTGCGAGTTTTGCACTTGCAACATAGCCGTAGCATGAGAAAACGCTGTTGTAGTTTTCATAGCAGTTTGCTACTGCGTTTTTGAACTGAACCTGATATTCAGGTGTTGGGAAAAGGAAGTACTGCCACTGATGTTCATACTGACCTTCATTAGCTTCCATAGCTGCAGCATCGCCTGATGCTTTTGCCTGAAGATAAGCCTGTTCCTCTTCTTCTGTCTGGCTCTGAAGTCTTACCCAGCCGTCTTTGTTAAATGTAACCTGCTGTGGGCAATGCACGCTTATACCTGTACCGTAAGAATAATCTCTGATGTACTGGTCATATGAGAACAAGATATTGTCATCATATTTATCGCTTTTAAACGATGAAGTATCAGCCGAAACTGAAACAGCCAAGCAACTGCAAAGCATAAGTACTGCTAAAGCAATGCTAAGCACTTTTTTTGTTAATTTCATAATAAAACCTCCAATTTATTTTTTGCATAGTACTTTTTGGCATAGTAAGTATAGCACAAGCGATAATTTTTTTCAATAAAAAAACTGTTTCTTACATAATCTTTGTATAAAATAGCCAAGATTTTTAAAGATTTATGGTAATCTTGACAATTGATAGTGGGATTAATTTCTTATCAAGTATTATTCCAATATTTTTTATCAAGACTGCGAAGCCTGAAAGCCTCAGCGATATGCTGTTTTGTTATGTTTTCGCTTCCTGCCAAATCCGCGATTGTCCGCGCAACTTTCAAAATTCTGTCGTAAGCTCTGCCTGACATTGCAAGCTTTTCAAAGCCTGCTTTAAGATATGCGCTTGCCTCATCAGACAACTCGCAATATTTTTTTAGCATCGGCGCTGGCATTTGCGCATTACAGGTAATTCCCTCATCACTAAAACGCTGACGCTGAATTTCTCTTGCTTTTTCAACGCGGCTTCGGATACTTTCCGATGGCTCGGACTTTTTCTTATTCACAAGCTCGTCATACTGAACGGGCGGAACTTCAATCTGGATATCGATTCTGTCAAGCAACGGACCCGAAACCTTGCCGAGATATTTTCTCACAGCGGATTCCGAGCAGGTACAAGGTTTTACGGGGTGTCCGAAATAACCGCAAGGACAGGGATTCATAGCCGCAACAAACATTATATCGCAAGGGTATGTAAGTGAGCCTGACACTCGCGAAATAGTAATCACGCCGTCCTCAAGAGGCTGACGCAAAACTTCCATTGATTTTCGCGGAAATTCTGGTAATTCGTCTAAAAAAAGCACGCCGTTGTGTGCAAGCGACACCTCACCGGGAGCGGGATTTGTACCGCCGCCAGAAAGTGCCGGCGCCGAAACGGTATGATGTGGCGAGCGGAACGGACGAACGGTAATAAGCGGATTTTCGTTACTGAGTTTTCCTGCAACCGAATGAATCTCGCTAGTTCTTATAGACTCCTCAAAGGTCATCGAGGGCAAAATTGTAGGGATACGCTTAGCAATCATACTTTTACCTGAGCCCGGCGATCCAATAAGCAACAGGTTATGACCGCCCGCGCAAGCGATTTCAACCGCTCGTTTTGCAAAAGCCTGACCCGCGACATCGGCAAAGTCAAGCAGATTATCTTTATATGAGTTCTCAAGTACGGTATTAAACGGCGCAACAACCGTTCTTTTGAGCAGGTTCATTCCCGTAAGATGTTGTAGCAGCTGTGAAATATTTTCGACAGGGTAAACCTCAAGTCCTTCAACTACTGCCGCCTGAGAAGCCTGAACCGAAGGCACAAACATACATTTCAAGCCGCATTTTTGCGCTTTGATTGCCATTGAGAGCAACCCTTTAACAGGGCGGATCTCACCTTGCAACGACAATTCACCGACAAAAACTGCATCGGACACATCACATTCAATCTCACCGCTTGAAAGCAAAACACCGAGCAGTAAAGGCAAGTCATAAACCGAGCCTTCCTTTTTAACATCAGCAGGAGCAAGGTTTATAATAATATGAGCAAGCGGAAATTTAAGGCCGTTATTACGGATTGCCGAGCGCACACGCTCACGCGATTCTCTTACCGATGCATCAGGAAGTCCGACGATATCAAAACTTGGTATTCCCGCAGAAATATTGGTTTCAACTGAAACGCGGTAAGCCTCAATACCGAAAACGCCCATACTATTAACAACCGAAAACATTTTATTCAAGTACCTCTTTAGATTTATTTTTAAAATATGTTTAATTTACCCCAAAGGGGAATTATATAACTTCAAGTAAGTGATAACTGTAGCCTGAAAGGAATTTTATATTTTAAAATAAGAAAGCTATATATGATTACTTATCATTTTCTATTATCAATTCCGCAAAACTCTTTGCATTTTCATAGCTTTCATAACTTTTTCCATTCTTCTCAGGTGCAGACAACAAAGAAATAAACAACTCGGGCATTTCTTCAACCTCGACATTGTTTTTTTCTAAATTCTCAATAAATTTCTTCTCAAAATTACCGCCTTTTAGCGAATAAGCCTTATTATCATACTTATCAAACAGCTCATTCTGCTCGAAAACATTATTGAAAGTTTCATTTCCATCCAGCTCTTCAAAGCGGTACCGGTCGGTTATGTACAAAAAGTCCTCTTTCATACGAAGCTCCCCTGCAAGTGCCGCCGCATAGGACATACGGCTTTCACTGTCGGCGGTATAAGGGTCATAGGAAAGGTCGATTACCTGAACATTTTTCTCCTCGCCGTTTTCAGAGAAATACTCCTCAACGGTAGTTTCAAGTGCATTCTCAACATCGGAACTGATAAATTCGCTCATATACAGGTAAACTTTCATATCGTAATCCTCTTTTGTTGCAAATTCATAGACGGTTACACCTACAATTACCGCTAAAAACAGGCAGAAAATAGTACGAAATTTATAATGATACCAATAATTTGAAAGCCATTTTGTTGCTTTGTTCATTTTAAAGTCCTTTCTTCCCCTGCTATTTGTCACAACCAATTACAAAAGCTATTGCAAGCTCACTTGTATGCGAGATGCTCACCGATAACTCAAGGTTCTCGGCTAATTTTATAGCTTTTCCCGAAAGAGATAAATAAGGCGCACCGCTTTGTTCGTGCAATAGCTGTACTTCATTCAGTGCAAAGCCTGAAAGTCCTGTTTTTACAACCTTTGAAAAAGCCTCTTTTGCGGCAAAGCAAGCCGCAACGCTCTCAGGCTTAAAGTTTTTCGCTTTAAGCTCTGCTCTTTCCTCTTCGCCGAAGTATTTTTCTAAAAACCTAGGATTTTCAAGCGATTTTTGAATGCGCTTAATCTCGACTAAATCAACGCCAGAATACATCATTAGCTACAATCCTCGGAATAAACTTTTTAAGCGCGGTTTTGATTCGCTCATCAGGCTGGATTACAACGAGCACCGAGCCGATGGTTTTATGCGCTACAACTGCGTAATAAAGTCCTTCCTCCTGCAAATTAGCCGCCATAACTTTGGCATTAAATTCCCTATGAGAAAGTTTTTCTTTAGCTTTTTCGTCATAAATGCCGAATTCCTCAAAATCCTGACAATTGGTTGAAATTACGCGCGCGCGTTTTGATTTTCCGATGATTTTATCAATATCAAAATCGCCATTTGTAATTGAATACTCATATTCAAGGTGCATTCTTTTTACATACCAATTTGCGCCGAAGCCTACACCGAAAGCCAAAAGAATACAGATCGGCGCTAAAAATGAATTTGCTATAAGCAAAACAAACGCGTAAGATACCAGCGAAAGAATAAGCACTATTGCAACAATAATAAACGCTGTTTTTACGATTTTTTGGGCGGTATTTGGTTTTTTTCTGACGATTTGTTCAAAAAATACATCCATACTTTTTGTTCTCCTTATTTTATCTTCATTGAAATATCGAAGGCTTTAACTGAATGAGTCAAAGCGCCGATTGAGATAATATCCACCCCTGTTTCGGCTACACTGCGGATGGTTTCATCTGTGATGTTACCGCTTGCTTCAAGCAGTGCTTTGCCGTTTGTCATTTCTACAGCTTTTTTCATAGTTTCGCAATTCATATTATCAAGCATAATAACCTCAACACCTGTTGAAAGAGCCTCGGCAACTTCATCGAGATTTCTTGTTTCAACCTCGATTTTTACCATATGACCGAGTCTTTCTCTGCATTTTTCAACAGCTTTTGTGATAGAGCCGCAAGCGTCGATATGATTATCCTTGAGCATAACCGCATCAGAAAGGTTGTAACGGTGATTTCTGCCGCCGCCTACTGTTACCGCGTATTTCTGAATTGCGCGAAGTCCAGGTAAGGTCTTGCGGGTATCGGCAACCGAAGCATTTGTACCTTCGCAAAGAGTTACCGCACGGTTAGTCATAGTAGCAATTCCCGACATATGCTGTAAAAGATTGAGCGCGGTACGCTCGCCTTTTAAGAGCATTACTGTATGACCTGTTAAATCGGCGATGATATCGCCTTTTTTCACCTTTTCTCCATCGCGGATATAAACTTTGGCGGAAAAATCTTTATCAAGCAGCTCAAAAACTCTGAGCGCTACATCGAGACCGCATAGAACACCTTCGGCTTTAGCCTCAAAATAAGCGGTGGTCATATCGTTTTCATCAAGCACTAAATCAGCGGAGGTATCAATATAGTTAATGTCCTCTTTGATTGCATTTTTGATAACTTCATCAACATAAAACTGTAATAATTTCATCGATCAATTGCTCCTCTAAGTATTATTGCGGCTACGGTCGCAAGCGATTTCGCCTCGCAGTAGTCAGCCGTTTTTTCAAAAACATCATTATCAAGACGTCGGCGAATTTGCTCAATGATTTTGAGACCTTTTTCAGCCGCGTTGTTATCAGGGATAACAAAATGCGCTTTTTGCATTATATCTCTAATCTGTGTACGGATACCTGTCGGCAACGGTGCTGTTCCGTTTTTAATCTCAGGCGGTGCGCCGTGAACAGGCACAAAGTTAACTTCGTGAATTTGTCGATTAATCTCTTTAGCCGCACGTTTTGAGAAAACGAGCGCCTCAAGCAGCGAGTTCGATGCAAGACGGTTTTTACCGTGAACGCCTGTATTTGAACACTCGCCGACTGCGTAAAGTCGGGATATTCCCGTAAACGAGTTATCATCAACCGCAATTCCGCCCATTAGGTAATGATGGCAGGGAAAAATCGGGATTGGTTCTTTGGTCAGATCAACGCCTGCCTCTAAGCATCTGCCATAGATAAGCGGAAAACGGTTTTTAAGAAACTCAGCATCAAGGCGCGAAATATCAAGATAAAACTTGTCCGAGCCTGTTCTGCGGTATTCCATCATAATAGAATGAGAAACTTTATCTCTTGGTGCGAGCTCCAATCTCTCGTCATAGCGGTGCATAAAGCGTTCTTTGTTGCAGTTTAAGAGATATGCACCTTCGCCGCGGACTGCCTCGCTTATAAGAAAGCGTTCTCTGCCGGAAGCGCCTGCAAAGCCTGTCGGGTGAAACTGAATATAATCAAGGTCCTTTATCTTTGCGCCCAGCTCATAAGCAAAGCGAATACCATCACCCGTTGCGATTTTTGAGTTGGTTGTATACTTATAAACTCTGCCGATACCGCCTGTTGCGAGAATTACAAAGGAGGCGGAAACCGAAACATACTCACCGTCTACCAAGAGATTGGCAAAAAAGCCATTCGGTGCGTGAAGAATTTCAGAGCAAAGAGTATTTTCGCGAATTTCAACATTCGGCAGCTCTTTTACTTTTTCAATGAGCGTAGTTGTCATTGCATCGCCTGTTGAGTCCTTATGATGCACGATTCTGTGACGGCAATGACCGCCCTCAAGAGTCATACTCAAAGAGCCGTCTTCGCGTTTATCGAAATCGACACCCATCTTATAAATGTTTCTCACATCATCAGGGCCGTTTTCAACTAATACTCTTACAGCGTGCTTATCGTTTGCCTGTCTGCCTGCAATCATTGTATCCTCAAAATGCAGGTCATAGCTGTCATTCTCGGTATCAAGCACCGCCGCAACACCGCCTTGAGCCAGCGACGAATTGGATAATTTTAATTCTGCTTTGGAAATAAGCAGAATATCAAGGTCACTGTCAAGATTAAGCGCCGCATAAAGCCCCGATACACCCGAGCCTAAAATCAGCACATCATATTTACCGCTGTTTAGTGGCATAAATTTCGCCTTCCTTTAAATTTTGCTGTGGTTAATATTTTAGGGCAAGGATTACTCCCGCCGTTTTTTTCAATAAGCTCTTACTTCAAAAATTCTTATATCCTCGTTACCGTAGGTTGAGTAACAAGTAATTTTTACGCTGTCGCACTCTGTATTGTCAAGAGCAATTTTGTTAAATCTGAATATATTATCAGCTTTTTCGATTGTTTTTACTGCTTCGCCGTTTTTCATAAGCTCGACCTTGTAATCTTTAACAAGGGTTGAGGGCAAGCCTTTTTCCTGACGAGATACAACCCATTCGTCCATTGAAATTTCAATTTCCTGTGACAGATTACTGTCGAATTTGATATGAAGCTCGTTCAAATTAACTGTCTTACCGAAATCCAGTGTTAAACCTTCGCCGTCTTGCGAAATTCCGTTTGAGCAGTACATATTACTGCTATCTCCGACTGTTCTCGCAACGCCGTTGATTATATTTTCAGCCTCAAATCCTGTTTTTTCGCTCGTTGCGGTAACCTTTGCCGATAAGCACAAGTCGTTTTTATCATCATTTTTAAAATTCGGAACAAAGCAATCGTCTTTAAGTAACATCTGCTGTAGTTCGTTAATATATTCCCCGACTTTTCTCGGCGATACTTGTTTTTTTACTGCCAAAGCCGCCGCAGTACCGACTGCCTGACCGCAAACCGCGGTTGTTCCCATAACTCGGGTTGAGGCAAAAGCTAGGTGCGAAGCTGAAATCGCACGACCGCCTAAGAATAAATTTTCTATATTTTTTGAGTAAAGCGAGCGGTAAGGAATAGGATAAATCTCATCAAAATGAATATATTTTGTAGGCTCATCACCTGTTGATAAAAAGCCTTCGATAACATGGCAGTCCATTGACCAGCCGCCGTAAGCTACGGCATCGCTAAAAGGATTAGCAGTTAACAAATCTTCTTCCCTTAAAACGTAATCACCGAGAAGTCTGCGGCTCTCGCGTTTACCGGGAAGAGCGCCAACCCATTCAAGCTTATAATTCTCAGCGCCATGATCACCGCCGTTTTTAATATGGTCCCAGATACCGTAAACGGTTTTCATAAGTTCATCACGAAGCTCTTCGGCATCATAAATTGTATGTAAAGTCTTACCGCCAAGCTCAATCCACCAATAACCTGACTTAATTTTGTGATGCGGACGGCATTTTAAATCTTCCTCGGTATATGTGTACGCCCAATCCGGTTTTACATACTTAATCGGCGCACCTGTATCAACCGCAAAAAACATAATTGAGTTACCCATTGTGTAACCATCGGCTTTATCCAGCCCATCAGCTTCACCAAAAGCTTTTTTATCTTCTCTGCCGTACATAAATTCAGCACCTGCGAGAGCGCCAACCATACCGTCGCCTGTTGCATCGATAAAGTAATCAGCCGCAAAAGTATAATAAGTTTCATTTGTAAGACCTTTTGCGGTAACGGATTTAATCTTATCCCCGTTCATCTCTACACCGTCAAAACGTGTATTAAGATAAAGGTCGAGTCCTTCTTGAAAACGACAGATTTCCCACATACAGGTATCAAAAACAGGCCAAGAATAATTATCTTTATCATTGACGCTCTTGTTTTTAAGAAGAATTTCTTCTAAGATACCTGTTTCTCTGGCATTTTTGCGCTCAGAATGACGGTCAGCACCGCATATATGCATTCTTATTTCGCTTGACGCGTTACCGCCGAGCACAGGGCGGTCGTGGATAAGAGCGGTATGAGCGCCGTGTCTTGCTGACGCTATTGCCGCACACATACCCGAAACACCGCCGCCGATTACAACTACATCATAATTTACATCTAATTTCTTCATATGTTTCTACCTCTTTTAAAAGGATTTTTAATTTTATATACTACCTAAAAAATCTTCATCAATATAATCAAGGTCATCATCGTCATCGATATCGTCATCATCAAGGCTGACAGACGGCTCGTCATCGTCGGTGAACTGAACTTCCTCTTTTTCAGATTCAAATTCGACAAAGTTTTCATCCGCTGATGCTTCTTCGGTTACTATTTCTTCTAACTCATCATCGTCAAAATCGTCAGCTGCAGTATCATCAAACGACAGCTGCTGAGCTTCATTTTTCGGTGCCGATGCAGCAACACCCGTTGTCTGCATTTGAATCCAATCCTGACGTGAAATCAAAACTTCACGCGGTTTTGCGCCCTGATGCGGACCTACGATGCCTTTTTCCTCAAGCTGGTCGATAATTCTAGCCGCTCTGGCATAGCCAAGCTTTAGTTTTCTCTGCAAGAGTGAGGTTGATGCCATTCCTGTTTCAAGAACCACCTCAATAGCCTCATTAATTCTTGCATCATAGTCACCCATTCCGCTATCGTCCATAGCCGATGGCTTCTTAGTATCATCTTCCGCTGCCTGACGCTCGATTTCGCACAATACTTCTTGATCGTATTCGTTCTCTTCGGAATGAGCCGCGATAAATTCGGCGACGTCTTTTACTTCCTTATCGCTGATAAAGCAACCCTGAATACGGTGAGGTTTTTGAGCACCTATCGGTAAATAGAGCATATCGCCCTTACCGAGAAGCTTTTCAGCACCAAGCATATCAATAATAATCTGTGAATTGACTTTTGATGAAACAGAAAGCGCAATTCGTGACGGGATATTTGATTTAATAAGACCTGTAAAGATATCCGCTGACGGACGCTGAGTTGCAATTACAAGGTGCATACCTGCGGCACGCGCTTTCTGCGCAATACGGCAAACAGAAGACTCAACCTCGTTGCCTGCAACCATCATCAAATCAGCAAACTCATCGATAATAATAACGATATGCGGCATTGGGTCAAGCTCTTTATTCTTTTTGCAAAGCTCATTATAGCCGCCGATATTTCTTACGCCATTTTCAGCGAGTAATTTATAACGTTTTTCCATTTCGACAACCGCCCAACCTAAAGCACCTGCCGCTTTTCGCGAATCGGTAACAACAGGAACAAGAAGATGCGGGATTCCGTTGTAAACAGGAAATTCTACGGCTTTTGGGTCAATCATAACGAATTTTACTTCATCAGGATTTGCGCGGTAAAGGATAGACATAATCATCGCATTAAGGCAGACGGATTTACCTGAGCCTGTAGTACCCGCAACAAGCAAATGAGGCATTTTTTCAATATCGCAGAATGCAGTCTGGCCTGTTACGTCCTTACCGAGTGCAACATTAAGCTTAGATTTTGCATTTTTAAACTCATTTGATGCGATAATCTCGCGCATACCGATAGTTGCCTTGTTTGTATTAGGAACTTCGATACCAAGTGTTGACTTATTAGGAATCGGCGAAATTCGCACGCTTGAAGCACGAAGCTGGAGCGCAATATCATCTGCAAGACCTGTAATTTTGCTGATACGCACACCGATAGCCGGTTGAATTTCGTATCTTGTTACCGAAGGTCCTCGTGAATAACCAGTAACGCGCACCTCAACACCGAAGCTTTTAAGAACGTTAACGAGCAGTTCGCAGTTGGATTTTAATTCTGCATCAACAAGTTCAGCGTTTGCATTTTGGGTTGGAGAAAGCAGTTCAAGCGGAGGGAAAATATATTCCTGTTTTTCCTCTGTCTGCTCTTTTTTCTTAACCTCAGTCGGTTTTTTCTCTACACGTTTAGCCTTTTCAACCTTTTTAACGGCGGCTTTTTCAGCCTCAGCCTTTTTATTAAAGTCGACAGGCTCATCGACAGGGATATCAATCTGAGGAGTCTTCTTTTCACTCTTTTTCTCAGCACCCTTGTCCTTTTCCTTATAAAGGTCGTCAAGAACCGGCGGATGGTCAGGCATACCGTCTAAAGATACGTCAACATTGAACTTAGGTTTCTGCTGTTCTTTTTCGCGTTCTGCTCTTTCTTCCCTTTGCTGTTGAATCCATTCCTTTGTTTCATTATGTATCTGATGAGCTTTTTCGCCTGTTTTTTTGGCGAAAATGCCAACGGTCTGCAATGTTGTGCCCGTTGTAATCATCAGCGAAACTACGATTAAGATAATAATTGTGATATTACTCAGCGGATTACCCAAGAAGTAAGCCAAAGGATAAGCTAAGATACTTCCGAAAACTCCGCCGCCGAAAGTACTGTTTGCGATACTGTAGCTGTCGAAAACATATTCAAAGAACGAGGACTCAGCAATAGCATGACCGAAAATTTCAAACGCGGTATCAAGGAAAAGCCCAAAAAGCAACGCGAAAACAATAGTTGCTTTATTGCTCTGTTTTTTCTCAAGCGCAATCATAATTGCGACATATCCGAGAACTACAGGGAATATGTAGGCACAAAAGCCGAACATACCAAAGCAAATATTTTTTAGTACTGCTCCGAATGAGCCCATATTGCCTACAGGGATAAGCACAATTGCAAGCAAAAACAAAGCAACTGCCATAATGATAATCGCTTTTATCTGCTTATGGAATTTTCTTTTTTCTGCTTTTGCAGCTGCAGCCTGTTTTCCTCCTTTTTTAGAGGTTGTCCGTTTTTTCTGTGCCAATTTTCATATCTCCTTTTAAGTTTCATTTTCTTCTATCAATTTATAAAGGTAACTAATTGCATCTGATAATGAGCCGATTTCATCAATAAGACCGCACTCCACCGCCTCTTCACCGTTCAGTACAGTTCCGATATCGGTTGCAAGCTCGGTAGTATTATGAAGCATTTTTCGTAAAGCTCCTTCCGAAACGCCCGAATTTGCGGTAACGAAATTCACAATTCTGTCCTGCATTTTTTCAAAATAAGAATAAGTCTGTGGAACGCCGACAACAAGTCCGCTCATTCTTACAGGGTGAACGGTCATAGTAGCGCTCGGAACTATAAATGAGCGGTCAGCTGACACCGCGAGCGGTACGCCGATTGAATGACCGCCACCAAGCACCAATGAAACGACAGGCTTTTTCATTCCCGCAATAAGCTCCGCAATTGCAAGACCTGCCTCAACATCGCCGCCGACTGTATTTAAAATAACAAGCAGCCCTTTGATATTTTCGGACTCCTCAACCGCAACAAGCAACGGAATTACGTGTTCATATTTTGTAGCTTTATTATTCTGCGGCAGAATATAATGCCCTTCAATCTGCCCGATGATGCTAAGACAATGAATAGGCGAGTCTTTCTCGGTAACGACCGAGCCAAATTCCTTAATATTCTCGGTTTTCTGGTCGTTACTCTGCTCGTTTTCGTCCTGATTGTTATTATTTTCATCAGGGTTATAAATAATATCGTTTTTAATCATAATTATCTTTCCTTTTCAAAGCAATATATTGTTATTATCTGCAAAAAGGACATAATTATAATTATACAAAATATATTATAGCACAAGTATTTTATAAATTCCATAAAAATTATTAATTTTTTGTTGTAATCGGGATATATTTTTGTTATAATCTTATTATGATTTTGTGATATTCTCAAAACGGAGGAATATAAAATGAAAAATATTATCATTTCAACAGACTCGACAAGCGATTTACCAAAAGAGCTTATTGAAAAATATGATATTAAAGTTTTACCGCTTTCAATTGTTTCAGATACCGATTCTAAAAAAGACGGTGTTTAGATTAATGCGCGCGAGGTTTTTAAATATCAACACGAAACCGGAAAGCTTTTGAAAACCGCTGCAGCTAATATGGTTGAATGGAGCGAATTTTTCGATTCATTTGGCGAAAATGACGGTGTTGTTAACTTTGCTCTCAGCAGCGAGATGAGTTCTACTTTTACAAATTCACACGTTGCCGCTTCCGAACGCGAAGATATTTATACAATCGATTCGCAGAATCTTTCAACAGGTATCGGTCTTTTAATTTTAACCGCTTGCGACCTTCGTGAGCAAGGATTTTCAGCTAAAGAGATTTATGAGAAAATCGAAGCTCTCAAGGCTTATGTGCGTTCATCATTTGTAATTGATACACTTGAATTTTTGCATAAAGGCGGACGTTGCTCGGCCGTAGCGGCACTAGGCGCAAATCTCTTAAAATTAAAGCCATGTATTGAAGTTGCAAACGGCAAAATGGGCGTTGCGAAGAAATACAGAGGTAAGATTACCGATGTTATCCGCAACTATGTTAAAGACAAGCTTGCTGATTACGACAAAATCGACAATGACAAGGTATTTATAACCCATACAATGGACGATGAAAATATATTTATCGTTGACGAGATGGTTAATTACATTAAAGAAAACTACGATTTCAAAAATGTTTATGTTTCAACCGCAGGCTGCGCTATTTCGGTACATTGCGGTCCGAATACTTTAGGTATTCTTTATATCGATAAGCCGTAATCCACGACGCGCAGTCAAAAAAATCTATAAAAACAGCAAAAATCCTTAGGTTTTAAGCCTAAGGATTTATTTTTTGTAAAAAACCGAGCGAACTGCGCTCCCATACAAAAAGCTACTTACCAACCAAAAGCTGACCGCCGGTAGCGGTCAGCTTTTGGTAGAAGCAAAAATCATTCATCATTATTAGCGGTACGATATTCTGATGGGGTGCAGCCGAACTCACTTCTGAACTGCACAATAAAATATGAGCTTGAAGAAAAACCGCATTTTTTTGCGATATTTACAATCTTATAATTAGTTGTAATCAGTAAATCTTTCGCTTTGTTAAGTCGAAGCTTTTTGAGATAATTTATCGGCGGTGTACCGATTGCTTTGCTGAAAGTGCGGTTAAAATAAACCGGATGAAGGTTTACATACTCGCTTATTTCATCAAGCCCGATATTTTTTGAAAGATTTGTTTCCATATACTTAATTGCTTTTTCGACAACTGATCTGCTTTTATCGCTCACATCTTTGGATTTATTATAATTCTGCGAAGTTTTATAGAGATTCAACAACAACTCATTGGTCTTGTATTTCAACAGGAGCGCATCCTCGATTTTATTGCCCGATCTTGCAACATCCAGCTCTTTAAAGAGATTTAGATACGACTTTATATTATAGGCAAACATAAACGACGGAAGCTCTTTAAGAAATTCATTTTCTTCAAAAATCTCTTCCGCATTTGCCAGAGTAAAGCCGATGCTTACATACTTGCCGAATTTTTTTGAATAAACTCGCTGATTTGGTCGCAAAAAGCGAATATTTCCTTTATGTATATCATATTTTACACCGTCGATTACGGTATAACCGCCATCCTCAAGGAACAAAACAACCTCATATCTTTCGGTAACGCGCTCATTACAGATTCCCGTTACGCTGTCAAAATAAATATGGTCGCTTGTCATAAGGACATAAATACTCTCAATACGTGGATTCATTTCGAGTATCTTTCTAAAGTTTTCTTCGCTAAGATTATTACGTTCTTTTAATCTTTCCATATAACTTCCTTCAATACACTTTCTGTAATTTCATTCTAACATTTCATATTTTACAAAATCAATTTCAAAATGAGCAAAAACATATTTCATTTTGCGCAAAGATGTGTTATAATTATGTCATAATAAACAAAAGGAAGATTTTATGAATAAAGAGAAACTTAGTTTTGTGCAGTCAGACCTTATGGTGTTATACTACAACGGCGAATTTTCGCGCTCATATCACCATGCAAGCAACAGCGAATATCACATTATTGTAGTCAAAAAAGGCAAGATTCAGATAGAATATTCTGATAAAATATTTTATCTAAAATCAGGCGACACTTTTATCGTAAACAAAAATGAAGATTTTATTTTCACAACAAGCAGTAAGACAATTGAATATCTCGAAATACGGTTTAAAGCAAAGTTTTTTCACGAAATTGATACAAAAATTGATATAATAAAGCCTTTTTCATACGCGGAAAAGGACAAAATCAAGATTTTCAATGAAGAAACCAAAACCGAGCTTTACGAGGCGGCGGTAAAGAGCATTGTACGTGCACTTAAAACCAAAAGCAGCCGAGCAATTATTCTTACCGCGGTTTTACAGCTTATCTGCGAGATATATTTTATTCATAACCAGAAAAACACCCCTGAATTGCTCGAAACCGATAGCAATTTTTCAAAGCTTTACAAATATATTGATGACCATTTATATGAAAAAATCACATTGAAAAGTGTTGCCGAAGGCACATTTTTATCACCGCGAAATATTACATATATTATGCGAAAAATCGCTAATAAAACCTTTCACGAATTTGTAACCGACCGCAGACTCGAATCCGCCGAGGCTATGATTCGCCAAGGCACTCTCAATATGCGCGAAGTTGCCTCAAACAGCGGTTTTGAATCCTACGCGACCTTTTACCGCGCCTTTAAGAACAAATTCGATTCATCACCGAATGAATACAAGAAACTGAACGAAAAATAGAACGCATTTATAATGCGTTCTATTTTTGCAAGCAAAAAAAGGCTGACTGCATAAAGCAGTCAGCCTTTTAATTAGTTCAAATATTGAAAGTTATAAACCGAATTAAATTATTCGTTTACAGCTGTAACAACGCCTGAACCTACTGTTCTACCACCCTCACGGATAGCGAAACGAAGACCTTCTTCGATAGCGATTGGAGTGATGAGTTCAACGTCCATTTCTACGTTATCGCCAGGCATGCACATTTCTGTACCAGCTGGGAGTGAGATAACGCCTGTAACGTCAGTTGTTCTGAAGTAGAACTGTGGTCTGTAGTTGTTGAAGAATGGTGTATGACGACCACCTTCATCTTTGCTCAATACGTAAACCTGACCATGGAATTTTGTGTGTGGGTTGATTGTACCTGGTTTAGCAAGTACCTGACCACGCTGAACTTCTTCACGAGCTACACCACGGAGAAGTGCACCAACGTTGTCACCAGCCTCACAGTAGTCAAGAGTTTTACGGAACATTTCCATAGAAGTAACAACAACTTTTCTTCTTTCTTCTGTAAGACCAAGAATTTCAACTTCGTCACCAGCGTTAAGAACACCACGTTCAACTCTACCTGTAACAACAGTACCACGACCTGAAATAGTCATAGTATCCTCGATAGGCATAAGGAACGGCTGATCAGCTTTACGGTCAGGAGTTGGAATC
>JBGVHY010000075.1:0-3130 GCA_045122755.1 Acutalibacteraceae bacterium
AGCATTGTTTGTGTTACAGTTTTCATGACGAATGGTTAATCCTCCTGTCTGTTTTGTCTCAGCAACTTAACTGTAACACAGGATTTCCCATTCGTCATCTATTTTTTTCTTATTCTGTAACACATCTATTGTAATCCTACAGATATTTGTATAAAAATTTTTATAAAGCTATTGACAACGGAAAAGAGTCGTGATAAAATACTATCAAACTAATATACTAAACCGTTGAAGCGGAGATAACGGCAATTAATGCCTTCACAGAGAGCCCGTGGTGCTGAGAGTCGGGTAAGAACAGGTTGTCAAATGGACCGCTGAGGGTGCAGTCAAATGCGTTTTACGCAAAGTATTCTGCAACGTGTTGACATACGTAAGTTGTCGGGGATATGTTGGTATCCTGCTAAGTGCATGGGGTCATACCCATGAATTCAAGGTGGCACCGCGGATAAAGTTTATTCGTCCTTGACAGAAAGTGAAGTTCTGTCAAGGACGTTTTTGTTTAAAAACTTCTTTGACAGACCTGTTCAAAGAAGTTTTCTTTATTAGGAGGTTTTATGTATGAAAATTTCACCGAACATTGATAAGGTCAGAGAAATTGCCGCTTCCGGTGAATACAAGGTTTTACCTGTAAGCACCGAGATTTTTTCTGATATCTGTACACCGATTGAGGCAATGAAGATACTTAAAAATGTATCAACTCATTGTTATATGCTCGAGTCTGTGGCTGAAAATGAAAAATGGGGACGTTATACTTTTCTCGGATTCGACCCAAAGCTTGAAATTACCTGTATAAACGGCGAAATGACTGCTGGCAATATTAAGATAAAAACCAACAATCCGTCTGATTTTCTGCGTCAGATATTAGCTGATTATAAAAGTCCGAGATTTGATTATCTTCCGTCATTTGCAGGCGGTCTTGTAGGTTATTTTTCGTATGATTACCTTACTTACAGCGAACCAACGGTAAAAATAGCTGTAAATGATACCGAAGAATTTAAAGATGTCGATTTAATGCTTTTTGATAAGGTAATTGCTTTCGATAACTTCCGTCAAAAGATTATTCTTATTGTAAATATGCCGCTTGATGACCCTGAAACAGGCTATAATAAAGCGGTTATGGAATTAAAACAGCTTTGTCAGTTGCTTAAAAATGGCGAAAAGAAAGAAGAGAAAGGTGGTCACCTGACAGGCGAGGTCAAACCACTTTTTGATAAAGAAACATATTGTAATATGGTTGAAAAGGCAAAGCATTATATCCGTGAAGGTGACATTTTTCAGATTGTGCTTTCAAATAGACTTTCAGCACCTTTTGAGGGTAGCTTGCTTAATACTTACCGCGTTTTGCGTACTGTTAACCCATCGCCTTATATGTTCTATTTTTCGGGAACTGACGTCGAGGTTTCAGGTGCTTCGCCTGAAACACTCGTAAAATTAGAAAACGGCGTACTTCATACCTTTCCTCTTGCAGGAACAAGACCGCGAGGAAAAACCGATGAAGAGGATAAAGCACTCGAAGAAGAGCTTCTCGCTGATAAAAAAGAGCTTGCCGAGCATAATATGCTCGTTGACCTCGGTAGAAACGATCTTGGGAAAATCAGCAAGTTCGGTACTGTTCAGGTTGAAAAGCTACATTCAATTGAGCGTTATTCTCACGTAATGCATATCGGATCTACCGTAAGAGGCGAAATCAGGGAAGAGTTTGATGCTTTAGACGCAATCGAAGCAGTACTCCCTGCAGGGACGCTTTCAGGCGCACCTAAAATTCGTGCTTGCCAGCTTATCGGTGAGCTTGAAAACAATAAGCGAGGCATATATGGCGGCGCGATTGGATATATAGATTTTACAGGTAATATGGATACTTGTATCGCTATTCGCATTGCTTATAAGAAAAATGGCAAGGTTTTTGTCAGAAGTGGTGCAGGTATTGTTGCCGACTCGGTTGCCGAAAAGGAATTTGAAGAGTGCATAAATAAGGCAAAAGCGGTTGTAAAAGCGCTTGAATCATCAGGGGAGGCGGATTTATGATTTTACTTATAGATAATTACGACAGCTTTTCGTATAATCTTTTCCAGCTTATCGGCGAAATAGAGCCTAATATTAAGGTTATCCGTAATGACGAAATGACAGTTAAACAAATTGGGTCTTTAAATCCCGACCGCATTATACTTTCTCCGGGACCTGGCAGACCTGAAAATGCAGGCGTTATTATTGAAGTTGCAAAGACTCTGGGGAAGACTATCCCTATACTCGGCGTATGCCTCGGTCATCAGGCAATCTGCGCAGCATTCGGCGCTACAGTGACTTATGCAAAAGAATTAATGCACGGCAAACAGTCAGATGTTAAATTTGATATAAATTGCAAGCTTTTCAAAGACTGCCGTAAAATTGCACCCGTAGCTCGTTATCATTCGCTCGCGGCAGACGGTAATACGATACCTGAAGAATTGAAAGTGACCGCAGTTACAACAGATAGTGAAGTAATGGCGGTAGAACATAAAAAATATCCTATTTACGGCGTACAATTTCATCCTGAGTCAATTATGACACCCGATGGTAAGAAAATGCTTGAAAACTTTATAAAGGAGATATAATCATGATTAAAGAAGCAATTGTAAAAATAGTTAATAAACAAGACCTTACATATGATGAGGCTTATAAGGTTATGAGTGAGATTATTAGAGGTGAGACCACTCCTACTCAGAATGCGGCTTTTCTTGCGGCACTTTCAACAAAAAGCGCAAAAGCAGAAACAACCGATGAAATTGCAGGCTGTGCTACCGCTATGCGTGACCATGCTATAAAAGTTGAAACGGATTTGGAATTATTTGAAATTGTAGGTACTGGCGGTGATAATGCACATAGTTTTAATATCTCTACAACATCGGCGCTTATTGCTGCGGCAGGCGGAATGAAAGTTGCAAAACACGGTAACCGTGCGGCATCATCAAAATGCGGAACTGCTGACTGCCTTGAGGCACTAGGCGTAAATATTCAGCAAAGTCCTGAAAAATGCATCGAATTGCTAAATAAAGTGGGAATGTGCTTTTTCTTTGCGCAGAAATATCATACTTCAATGAAATATGTAGGCGCTATCAGAAAGGAACTCGGTTTCAGAACAGTATTTAACATTTTA
>JBGVHY010000076.1:0-2952 GCA_045122755.1 Acutalibacteraceae bacterium
TAAAATTGCATCACAAAGACCACTTAAAATCATTTGGTCTGCATCTGTAAAGATTGCGATATTTTCATCTTTTTCCTTAGCAAATTCTAATCTTTGCGGATTAATATCCGCAATCGCGGTTACTGTAAATTCAGGGCATGAGCCTTCAAGAATATTGCCAAAATGACCTGTGCCCATATTGCCGAGTCCGATAATTCCAAGTCTTACTTTTTCCATTTTTCTTACTCCTCAATTCCATTAGCTTTGCAGTATTCGTAGCTGATTTTTAAACAATCAAACGGGTCTAAACCGTTGCAGTTATCCTGTTCAACGAGTGCGTATTCGACACCCGAATCAATCGCTGCCGCGAAAATGCTTTCAAAGTTCATATTACCGCTGCCGACCGCCATCATTTTGCGGTCATAAGCCATATCCTTAAGGTGAATACAAGGTGTTCTACCTTTAAGGTCGCGGATAACCTTCGCCGGATCAGCGCCGCCTGCCTGAGCCCAGAATGTATCGAGTGTGATTTTAAGCTCATCAGCAGTAAAATTCTCGCAGATAATGTCGAGTTTTGTTTTTCCGTTTTCGAGCGCAAACTCAGGGTCGTGGTTGTGGTATGAGAGCGATAAGCCGCTATCCTTAATAGCCTTTGCCGAAGGCTTAAAGGTTTCGATAAATTCCTCGGTAGATTTTGCGTTAAGATCGTGCCAACCGATACCTACATATTTACAGCCGAATATCTTGTGCGCCGCTGCTACCTCTTCGGGTGAAGCGATGATTTTATCGGTATTGTAATGAGTAATTGCACATTCTAACCCGTTCTTCAAAAGCTCATCTTTCAACCACTCAGCCTCATAATCACAAGTGCCCGAAACCTGAACTGTTTTATATCCGATATCCGCTATTTTTTTAAGTGTTTCCGAAAGGCCATTTAAATCCTTACAGTAATCTCTTACTGTGTACATCTGTGCTCCGAGTTTCATAATTCTATACCCCTTTTATAATTTCTTTCAAAGCGTTAACACCCGCATCAAATGCTTCGCGGTTGTCTTTGTAAGTTTGTAAGATTCCGCTGGTGTCGCCCTCTTGCTCAAGGCTTTTAAGCCCCGAAAATTCATAAAGATGCGGCTCGAGAGTCAAAATCTCACTGCGATATTTTTTCAGTAGCTCCGCAATACTGCCGATACCTTTGCCCGACGGTACAACTGTTCCATCGGCAAGTGCATCTTTGATGTGCATATAGTGAATGTACGGTGAAAGCATATCAAAAGCCGATACAGTTTCAACACCGCACTGAACAAAGTTTGCAGGGTCGAAAACCGCTTTTATCTGAGGTATGTTCTTATGAATAATCTCGCATCTTGACGGAATATCGCCGAAAATACCTTTTTCGTTTTCGTGACAGAGTACAACATCGCTGTTTTTGGCGGCTAAAACAAACCGATTCATCTGCTCGAGCACCTTTTCAGTGTAATCCTCGGGATTTTTGTCTTTATCTATGTAAAAACTGAAAAGACGAAAAGCGCGAGCGCCTAAAATATCCGCAATTTCTAAAGTGCGTTTGAATTTTTCAAAGTGATTTTCAAAATCGTCACCAATGCCGATTTTGCCTATCGGCGAGCCAATAGAGAAAATCGAAATACCGTTTTGCGACAGGCTTTCTTTTATCAGCTTTGCCTGTTGCACGCTTAAATCCGAAACATTTACATTATCAACATTTCTAATTTCTAAGTATGAAATGCTGTTTTCTTTCATTGCTTTTATCTGCTCTTGCAGTGAATCTCCTGCCTCGTCAGCAAAAGCGCAAAGTTTATAGTTTTTCATAAAGCTACTCCTTTTGCTTTTTCTTCATTATATAACGGCGAGATTTGCAAAACAATTGTTAATTTAAGCAAAAACATTGTAAATTCGCGCATATTATGCTATAATTAAATAAAGTAGGTGATGAAAATGGGAAATATCAATAATTTTGTAAGCGGTTTGCTTAAATGCTCGCACAATATAACCGAAAATCCCGACCCACAGTCATTTGAAATGCACGCGCATGATGTATGCGAATTATACTTATTTTTAAACGGCGATGCAAAATATTATGTGGAGGGCAATGTTTACGACCTGAATAAAGGCGATATAATGATTATGCGGCAAGGCGAAACTCATAAACTTCAGATAGAGCCTAATTGTATTTATGACCGCGTTTCGGTTCATTTTTCACCGAATATCGTTTACGACAGCTTAGGTTATGAAATAATGAATCCTTTTTATAAGCACCCTTTGGGGAGAATGAATTTATACCGCAAAGAGGATTTTGAAAGCGATTTTTATCTCGCCTGTTGTGCCAAAATTAAAAAGTGTATTGATGAAGAAAGGTCTAATCAGTATATTATAGCACCGCTTTTAGCGCTGCTTGTTGAAATAAAGGAAGCATACGACAAAAAAGCGAATACTGATAGCACCGCTAAACATAAAAGTCTTGCTATGGATATGGTTGATTATATAAGCAAGCATATTTTTGAAGAATTAAGCCTTGAAAAAATCTCCGAGCACTTTTTTATAAGCAGCTCGCAGGCAAATCGCGTTTTTAAAAAATCCATCGGCTCATCAATTTGGGAATATGTAATACTTAAACGCCTGATGACAGCCAAAGAAATGATTGAAAACGGCGAAAGTGCCAGAGCGACTGCCGAAAAATGCGGTTTTTCGGATTATTCATCATTTTACCGCGCTTACCGCAAGAAATACGGCGCAAGTCCGAAAAAACGATAAATCTATAATTTTTTCTGCAAACCCGACAAATTACTGTCGGGTTTTGTTAATTATTACAACGTTTAATTTAAATCGGCAATTATAGGCAAGGATTTCGCAATTGGCTTTGTAATTATTTAAACTAAAAATGCGCCAAATATATGCTTTAAAAAAGGAAAAATGTAGGTTTGTCAATGATATGTTACAAAATTAAGTAGAAAAAAC
>JBGVHY010000077.1:0-4555 GCA_045122755.1 Acutalibacteraceae bacterium
CCTAATATTTATAAATCAATATCACTTGATACATTGTTTCGTATAGCGAATGCTTTGCAAATCCCTTCATATAAATTGTTGAATTTTGATGATTGATATATGACGAAAAAGGTCTTATTTTAACTGATAACCCAAAACTAAAAAACGGACTGCTTGGCAGTCCGTTTTAATATGCTTAAATTATTATCTGATTAAACGATGCCTTGAGCCATCATAGCGTCAGCAACTTTTAAGAAGCCTGCGATGTTAGCACCTGCAACGTAGTTGCCTTCAAGACCGTAGTTTTTAGCAGCGTTAGCTGAGTTGTGGTAGATGTTAACCATGATGTCTTTAAGCTTAGCGTCAACTTCTTCAAATGTCCAGCTGTATCTCATTGAGTTCTGGCTCATCTCTAATGCTGATGTAGCAACACCGCCTGCGTTAGCAGCCTTAGCAGGCCCGAAAAGAACGCCTGCGTTCTGGAATACTGCTACTGCTTCAGGAGTTGAAGGCATATTAGCACCTTCAGCAACTGCTACAACGCCGTTAGCAACGAGTGCTTTAGCAGAAGCTTCGTCAAGCTCGTTCTGAGTAGCGCAAGGAAGAGCGATGTCACATTTGATTGTCCAGATACCGCTGCAACCTTCATGATATTCAGCCTCAGGATGTTTAGTAAGATACTCTTTAATTCTCTTTCTTTCAACTTCTTTGAGCTGTTTAACGTAGTCGAGGTCGATACCGTTTTTATCGTAGATATAACCGTTTGAGTCAGAGAGAGCAACTACCTTACCGCCGAGCTGAGTAGCTTTTTCTGTAGCGTAGATAGCAACGTTACCTGAACCTGAGATAACAACAGTTTTATCCTTGAATGAGTTGTCATGATCATTGAGCATTTCTTCAGTGAAGTAGCAAAGACCGTAGCCTGTAGCCTGTGTACGAGCGAGTGAACCACCGTAAGTAAGACCTTTACCTGTAAGAACGCCAGTGTATTCGTTACGGAGTCTCTTGTACTGACCGTACATAAAGCCGATTTCTCTTCCGCCTACACCGATATCGCCTGCAGGAACGTCTGTGTCAGCGCCGATATGTTTAGAAAGTTCTGTCATAAAGCTCTGGCAGAAACGCATAACTTCTGCATCTGACTTACCTTTAGGATCAAAGTCTGAACCGCCTTTACCGCCGCCGATAGGAAGACCGGTAAGTGAGTTTTTGAAAATCTGCTCGAAACCGAGGAATTTAATAATACCTTCGTAAACTGAAGGGTGGAAACGTAAACCGCCCTTGTAAGGACCGATTGCGCTGTTGAACTGAATTCTGAAACCGCGGTTAACTTGAACATTGCCGTTGTCATCTGTCCAAGGAACTCTGAATTTAATAATTCTTTCAGGCTCTACCAATCTGTCGATAAGACCTGCCTTTTCAAATTCAGGGTGTTTTGCGATTACAGGCTCTAAAGACTCTAAAACTTCTCTAACAGCCTGATGAAACTCCGGTTCATTCGGGTTTCTTTTAATGACATCTGCCATTACTTTTTCAAGATACTTACTTGTAAAGCTCATTGAAAAAACCTCCTAAAAAAATATATGTGCTTGATTTGCCGAATAAAAGACAACAAAAAAAGTCATTGCTTTTCGTGCAATAACTTTCCAAAAAAACAATATTCTCTTTGAGCATAATTATTGCACGTTTGTAATTATATTCTCTTTTTTTTCGTTTGTCAATATTTTTGTGACTAAAAAATTGTAAAAGATGAATATTTTTTCATTATATACAAACATTATTCATTGATTTATTCATTTTATGGACTTGATAAACAAAAGTAAAGGTGTTATAATATATCGGTTAGAAAATTTATAAGAAGGATGTTCAATGGAAAATAAGGAAAATATTCTTGGTACGGCGCGTGTTTCAAGACTTATGTTTAAATTTGCAATCCCGAGCATTATCGCAATGCTCGTCGGTGCGCTTTATAATATTGTAGACCAGCTGTTTATAGGAAACTCGGTAGGTCCGCTCGGTAATGCGGCAACTAACATTGCGTTTCCTCTTTCAACTTCATGCGTAGCACTGGCTCTTCTTTTCGGTATTGGCGGTGCGAGCTGTTTTAACCTTGATATGGGCAAAGGCGATACAAAAAAAGCACCGCAATATATAGGAAATGCTGTTGTTATGATGTTGGTTTTCGGTATCTTGCTTATGGGTGTTACTATTATCTGGCTCGAGCCGTTGCTTAAAATATTTGGTTCACCCGATGATGTTATGCCGTATGCGGTTGAGTATACTAAAATTACCGCTTTAGGCTTTCCATTTTTAGTTCTTACCACAGGCGGCGGTCATTTAATTCGTGCTGACGGCAGCCCTAAAATGACGATGTTTGTAAGCCTGCTCGGCGCGGTTATAAATATTTTTCTTGATGCGCTTTTTGTACTCGGCTTCGGTTGGGGAATGGCAGGTGCGGCTTATGCTACGATTATCGGTCAGATTATTTCGGGTATTGTTGTTTTGTGGTATCTTAAAGGTTTCAAAACAGTACCGCTGAAATTAGAGCATTTTAAACCAAACAGCAAAGTTATCGGCAAAACAATGTCTATAGGTATGGCATCATTTATCAATCAGCTTGCTATGATGGTAGTGCAGATTGTGCTTAATAATTATTTGCGTAAATACGGCGGATTGAGTGAATTTGGTGAGGCAATCCCGATTGCTTGCGCAGGCATTATTATGAAAGTAAATATGATTGTGTTCTCGGTTATTATCGGACTTGGACAGGGAACTCAGCCTATTGAAAGCTATAACTACGGTGCTAAAAAATATGACAGAGTTCGTGAAGCTTACCGACTTGCAATTATTGTAGGTGCAATTATTGCGGTGGTTTCCTTTGCAATGTTTCAGATTTTTCCGCGAGAGATTATCTCGCTTTTCGGTGACGGTTCGCCGGAATATTTCAA
This sequence comes from Acutalibacteraceae bacterium, assembly GCA_045122755.1. GTDB lineage: Bacteria > Bacillota > Clostridia > Oscillospirales > Acutalibacteraceae > RUG11462. The sequence continues at coordinate 2,928 of JBGVHY010000077.1, forward strand.
ATTTGGCGTGAGCTTTTTCAGAATATTCTTGTTCTTTACTTGGATAAACTTTATCCAGCCGATTACTTCGACCTTTTTTACCTCAATTGGCAAGCCTATAAAAGGTGCTATATTGTCATTATCTAAAAATATAATTTGCTTTTTGCCGGCTTTGTTTATACTTCCGAGCTTCTTCGGAATCTATGGAATTTTGCTTACCGGTCCTATAGCTGACTTTTTAGCGGCAATACTTAATGTTGCTTTGATTGTATTTGAGTTTAGACTTATGAGAAAAGAAGAAAAAGCTCTGAGTGCTTGATTTTAGTTATAAAAAGGGTTTAATTTGATGAAAAAGGATTATTTTCAGGGCGTAAAACACGGTCTGCCAATAGGAATTGGCTATTTTGCGGTGTCATTTGCTTTCGGAATAAAAGCAATCAGCGCAGGGCTTTCGGCTTTTCAGGCAGCTTTGATGAGCCTTACAAATCTTACGAGTGCCGGTCAGTTTGCAGGACTTGAGGTAATTGAAAATGCTGTTGATTTTACCGCGGGCATTATTTCAATTATTTTAACTCAGTTTATTATTAATCTGCGTTATAGTCTTATGGGATTTTCGATTAATCAGAAGCTTAGCGGTAACTTTACAATTCCCAAAAGAGCGATTGTTGCGTTTTCAAATACCGATGAGATTTTTGCGGTAGCCGTTAATCAGCCGAATAAGCTGACTTTCAACTATTTGCTGGGTTTGGCGCTTATGCCTATAATCGGTTGGACAGGCGGTACGCTTTTGGGTGCAGTTGCCGGCAATATTTTACCGCAGATTTTGGTGTCGGCGCTCGGTATCGCGCTTTATGGAATGTTTATTTCAACCGTAATGCCGAAAGTAAGAGAAGAAAATAATGTGCGTATCGTTGTACTTGTTGCGATAGTGCTTAGCTGTGCATTTGCGTTTCTGCCATATTTAAAAGAGATTGAATCAGGTCTTACAATTGTAATTTGTACTGTGATTTCATCATTGATAGGGGCAATTTTCTTCCCAATAAAAGCGGAGGAGGAAAACGGATAATGAACATCTATATTTACATATTCGCAATGGCGCTGGTTACTTATCTTATAAGAGTTATTCCGTTGACAGTTTTTACGGGGAAGATAAAGTCGCAGTTTGTTCTTTCTTTTTTGCATTATGTTCCGTATACCTGCCTTACTGTTATGACAGTGCCTGCAATTTTTTCAAGCACAAGCAGTATTATAAGTGCAGTTGCAGGATTTGCAGTTGCGGTTGTGCTTGGATATTTCAAAAAAGGTCTTGTAACAGTTGCCCTCAGCGCGACGATAACTGTTTTTGTTGTAGAAACGGTAATGAAATTGATTTAAGGAAAGACGCGATATAGCGAGATTATACATTAAATGAGTGTAGAGTTTCAGGGCGAGGTCTAGTCACATTTGGTAACGAGTGACAACTGTCGGTGTGTTGAAAAATACTTGCATTTATATTAAAAGTATGTTAAAATATTATCCATATTTTTAATATGGATATTTTCGGGTTGATACTTCCCGAATTTTCACAAAAAACTCTGGAGAAGCTTGGAGTGCTCCAAGTGCCGAAGGTGTAAGGGCGATATGCCCGATCTCTCAGGCAAAAGGACAGA
>JBGVHY010000078.1:0-6874 GCA_045122755.1 Acutalibacteraceae bacterium
TCACCAGCACTGTTCGTGTTGTGGGCGGCACCCTGGGTATGGTTTCCGTCAAGACTGTCAGCGACATTCCCAAGGGCAAGATCTTTGACTGCGTCAAGGAACTTCAGACCATCGACATTCCCGCACCTGTCTCCATCGGCCAGGTCATCATTGAGAATGTCTGCGGCACTGATGTTGCCATCGTTGCCACCAAGAACGTTCCCTGCAAGTAAATCTTACTTAAGAAAAGCTGCCTCGAAAGAGGCAGCTTTTTATTTTCCTTTCCAAGCAGCAACAATTATACTGTTTCTTATCCAGCCGTTCATGTATTTTTCAATTTTACATGGTAACATTGTCATAAAAAGTATTTCTGAATTTGGAAACAGACGGAGGTAATGAATGGCTCAGAAAAAAATACGGATTGCAAATATTCTCATGCTTACGATTGCGGGTATGATCAATGCCTTTGGCATTACCATTTTTCTGACACCCGTAAATCTGTACGACAGCGGTTTATCGGGCACTTCAATGCTTTTATGGGAACTGACACCTGACTATCTCTCATTAGGTTTCTTCCTCATAATTCTGAACACGCCGTTTTTTATTTTCGGGCTCAAAAGGCAAGGCATTGTTTTTACAGTTTACTCAATTTTTGCAGTAGCTACTTATGCGATTACTTCATTTGTGATAACCGATATACTGCCGATTGATGTTTCAACCGCCTCTCCGTTTGCAGGGAAAGATTTAGTCCTTTGTGCAATATTCGGCGGTCTTATTTCGGGTATCGGAAGCGGTACCACAATCCGTTACGGCGGTGCAATCGACGGAGTTGAAGTAATAGCCGTAATCTTTGCAAAAAAACTCGGAATTACCGTAGGCTCATTTGTTATGATTTATAATGTTCTGCTATATATTACAGTCGGAATCACAATGCAAAGCTGGACTTTACCTCTTTATTCGATAGTTACTTATGCGGTTGGAGTAAAAACAATCGATTTTATCGTAGAAGGTCTTGATAAAGCAAAATCTGCAATGATTATCACCACAAAGCCTAACAAAATCACAAATGAACTGTCCGAGGCATTCGGAAAAGGTATTACTATTATCAAAGCTCACGGTTATTATTCAAATGAGAGCAAAACTATGATTTATTTTGTAGTAAACAGATTTCAGATTGCAAGACTCAAACGAATTGTAAGACAGAACGATAAAAAAGCATTCATAACAATTACCGAGGTTTCGGATGTTCTGGGTACAAGTGTAAAATAAACACAAACACCAAAGGTTTTCCATTGGCAAGTTCAAAAATCAAATAATGGTGAAGCTTATAACAGAAAAAGCGGTGGTTTAAAACCACCGCTTTTTTAAGAGAAAGATTATGTTAAATTACCATTTATCATTTTCGTATGGGTCATACTTTGTTGTAGCTTCTGTACCCTGTGTAGGATCAGTTTTACCTGTTGAAGCTGCAATGATATCAAGGGATTCATACTTCTCTAATTCTAAAATTATTTTTTCAAATTTCATTGTTATATCCTCCATTGATTATGCATTCTCGCCGTCAACCGGATTGCCCAAAGCCCATGTATCAATGAAGACTTTCTGAGCATCAGTATATGAAGCATATCCAGCAGTATCTTCTTGAACAGCAACTGCTACTGCCTGTAATGAACGAGCAGTTGTAGTTGTTGAATAGTAATATGTATCGCCAACTTTTACATATCCGCGAGCAACAAATTCTACGCCGATATTTTTAGCTTTAATCTTAACTATAGAACCAACAAACTGGTTACCGTCCCACAAGTCCTTGCTTTCATCACCGTAAACAATATCAACATTGTCATCTTCATGAGTGAAATATGTTCCTACTGTAGATGCAGGTGCAATAATTGTTCCGATTGTGTAAGTATTATCGCCTACGAGCTCAGCGAGTTTTGCATCGTCAACACTTGTGTAAAATCTCATACCGTTTACATTAGTAAGACGGATTGAAGCACCGTCCTGTGTAGCAATTGCGTCAGTTGTCTCGCCGTCTGTTTCAGCAGGTGTTCCGGTTTCTTCAGCTCCGCAGTATGAACAAACACCGTCAGCATAGCTGTGATTACATTCAACAACAAGCTTTTTAGCCTCGTTTGTAGTTACGGTTGAAGTTGATGGAATTGTAGGTGTAGCAAGGTCGCTGTCACCGAGCGCTGTAAATGTACCGCTGTAAACATTATATGTACTGTTGGTGTAGAAAACAGATGTATAGCTTTCTACAGTAGTGTTATACATATTTACTGTACTTCCTGCTGCATTATACTGCTGAGTAGTATTTACTGCACATTCATAAATTTTGCAGTTTTTAAAATTGAGTACACCGTCAGCTGCTGTAATAGTACTGATAAATCCGTAACCATTTGGTCTTGAGGTTGCACATTCATAGATAGTTAAATCTTCAAATGTAACAGTTGAGTTTCCACGAACCATTGCGAATGACTGGAAACCAGCTTTGCCATCGTTGGTTAAAGTACCGTTTTTAACAGTAACGCTCCAGTTACCTGTACCAGAACCAGGTGAAATAAATCTTTCATCGGTACATGTAAGGGTATAGCCGTTAAGGTCTATTGTTCTTCCCATGATATGACTTACATTACCGCCGAGATACACAACTGTTGCATCTTTAAGCAGTTTTACAGTCTCGCCTGTCTGACATGCATTAAACGCATTTGCAACAGTATCATACTGTTTTCCTGTTTCTACAACTTCTGCTACATAGTCAACTGCTGAAGCTGAAAATGCAAAAGGAATTGCCGAAAAAATTAAAATAAAAGATAGGATAAGTGCCAGAGTCTTCTTCATAAATGTTCGCTCCTTTATATTTTTTGTTATTTTTATTTTATTTTATATATCGATTAATTTCAATTGCATTTTTTCGCTCAAACTATTGCATTTTTAATCATAGTTATGGTATAATTAAATAAAAATTTGTTTAAAAGAGTGATTTTTATGGAAATTTTACCGAATTTTCAATTAGGTTTTTATCAACCTGATCTAAAAATAGAATATATGGAAGCTTCAAATGAAAGTCTTCCGCCTATCAATAATCTCAACAAAGAGTTTTATCATATTGTCTACATTTTTTCAGGTACATACGAGATAATAACAAATAACAGCAGACAAATTGTTGAAAAAGGCGCAACAGTTATTTCAAATCATATTTCGAGCTTTGGTTACCGCAGAAAATCAAATGAAGGTAAATTGCTTATAATTGATTTTCAGGCTTCAACGCTCGGCAATACTGATTTTGACTTTTTGCGTGTATTTTACAATATGCCTTGCGGCTCTTGCTTTTACCCTGCTACATTTAAAAATCTTGTATGCTTTGAGATTCTAAATTCAATGAAAGACAGCCTTGAAGAAAAACGCAACCGTTTCTATATTGTTAACAAATTAAAAGTTATTATAGGCGAACTTGATTTTAAATATGATGAGCTTTCTCAAAGCGAAACTTATGATAAAAGCAATACAACGCTGAGCGTAATCGAATTTGTAAAAAACAATTACACACAGAACATTACTCTTGAGTCTCTGAGAAAAAAATTTTTCATCAGCAACAGTACAATAAACCGAATGTTCATCAACGTAACAGGGAAAACTTTTAAGGTATTCATTAATGATTTGCGCCTTGAGAATATAAAAAATCTCTTGTTAAACGAAGATTATAATTATATAAATATATCAAAAATTGCTGAAATAGGCGGATATAAGACTTACTCAACCTTTTACAGAGAGTTTGTAAAGAAATACGGTATTGCACCGACTGAGATTGAGAGAAACGGTGAGCGTACAATCTGGCCTATAAAGTAAAAACAGGTGCTTTAAAGCACCTGTTTCCCGATACAATATTCATTTTCTGCCGAAATTATCTTTGTGTCAATTATTTCCCCGGAAATATTTTTATCTGATTTCACTCTGACAAGAGTATAGTTTGGCGTATATCCCTCATAAATACCATCATTTGCACGGCTTTCAAACAATACGGGATAAACTCCGCCGACCTGAGTTTCTAAAAACGCCTTTTGGCACTTGTTTGCATTCTCTATCATTTCCGAACTGCGTTCACGTTTGACCGAATTTTGAACGTGACCGTTCAAATTTTCAGCGGCTGTTCCACGTCTTACTGAATACGCGAAAACGTGTGCCTTAGCAAAGGCTACTTTGTTAAGAAAATCAACCGAGGTCTTAAAATCTTCATCGGTTTCGCCTGCAAATCCTACCATTATATCAGTAGTGATTGAAGCATTCTCGAATTTTTCGCGCAATTTAGTTACAAGCTCGTAATAAAACGCGGTATCATAATGTCGATTCATTCGCTTTAGTGTGTTATCACAACCCGATTGGAGTGATAAATGAAACTGCGGACAAAGACTTTTTACCTTTGATAATCTGTCAATTACCTCATCGGTAAACTGGTCAGGCTCCATAGAACCGAGGCGAATGCGCTCTATTCCTTCGCTAGCCGCCGCTTCGACTGCATCCGCAAGGTTTAATCCGCTTTCTTTTCCGTATGCCGAAAGGTTAATTCCTATCAATACAACCTCTTTAAATCCGCCTTCTACTAACGCTCTTACCTCTTTTTTTATTTCATTAATCGGCTTTGAACGTACTCGTCCTCTGGCGAAAGGAATAATACAGTAAGAACAAAACCTGTCGCAGCCATCCTCAATTTTAAGAAAAGCCTTTGTTCTGTCGTGGAAAGTTTCAATCGTAGATTTGACATTTTCCTTGTTATGCGGCTGAACAATCGCCTGACGCTCACCTGTTATTCTGAATTCATTTATAGCATAAATAAGTTTGTCATTAGTACCGTTACCCAATATCACATCAGCGCTGTCAAGGTTTTTAGCCTCATCAGGGAAAGCCTGAGGCATACAGCCTGTAAGCACGATGATTGCATCTTCTAACATTCTGCGGTATTTACGCACCATCTGTCTGGTTTTTCTGTCGCTTTCAGCGGTAACAGTACAAGAATTTATAATAAAAACATCAGGGTTATCATTCTCAGTTACTATATCATAACCGTTTCTGATTAAATCCTCTTTCATCAATTCGGTTTCATATTGGTTGACTTTACAGCCTAATGTATGGAATGCCGCTCTCATATTTTCTCCTTAAATAGATATTTGCCTACATATTATAATACTATTCGTACTTTTTTTCAAACTATTTTTAAAAATTTCAATATTTTGCTTGAAAAAGCCGATAATTTATAGTAGAATATTATAAACTAATTGTTATATTCTTTGGAGGACACTTTAAATGGCAATTAAATTAAATACTAAATTTGCTGCACCTTTTATCAGCGATGATGAATTTTCAGCTATCAGTTCACAGGTTACTGCAGCACATGAGCTTTTAAATTCAAGAAAAGGACCAGGTAACGACTTTTTAGGTTGGGTTGACCTTCCTGTTGATTACGACAAAGAAGAGTTTGACCGAATTAAAAAAGCAGCTGACAAAATCAAATCAGATTCTGACATCTTGGTTGTCATCGGTATCGGCGGTTCTTATCTCGGCGCACGCGCTGCTATTGAGTTTTTAAAATCTCATTATTATAACAACAAGAAAAAAGATACCCCTGATATCTACTTTGCAGGAAATTCTATCAGCTCAACTGCATTAGCAGAGCTTCTTGAAATCTGCGACGGCAAAGACGTTTCAGTAAACGTTATCTCTAAATCAGGTACAACTACTGAGCCTGCTATCGCATTCAGAGTTTTCAGAAACTATCTTGAAACAAGATACGGCAAAGAAGAAGCAAGAAAGAGAATCTATTGTACAACTGATAAAGCCAGAGGTACTTTAAAAGCCTTAGCTGACGAAGAAGGTTACGAAGAATTTGTAGTTCCGGACGATGTTGGCGGAAGATTTTCAGTTCTCACTGCTGTAGGTCTCTTACCTATCGCAGTTGCAGGTTGTGATATTGACAAGCTTATGGAAGGCGCTGCTAAAGCTAGAGAAGCTTACTCAGTTGATGACCTTGATAATAATGACTGCTACAAATATGCGGCTGCAAGAAATATCTTGCTCAGAAAAGGTAAACAGGTTGAAATGCTTGTTGCTTACGAACCGAGATTTACAATGATGGCTGAATGGTATAAACAGTTATTCGGTGAATCAGAGGGTAAAGACAACAAGGGTATTTATCCATCATCTGCTATCTTCTCTACTGACTTACATTCACTTGGTCAGTATGTTCAGGAAGGTCAGAGAATTATCTTTGAAACCGTTGTTTCAATCAAAGAGTCTGAAAAAGAAATCTTTATTGAAAAAGAAGAAAACGATGGTGACGGGCTTAACTTCTTAGCAGGCAAGCCAATGTCATTTGTAAATGAGAAAGCTTTTCAGGGTACAATCCTCGCTCACACCGATGGTAATGTACCTAACCTCGTAATTGAAATGCCAAAGGCTGACGAATTTGAGCTTGGCTATCTCATTTACTTCTTTGAAAAAGCTTGTGCTATTTCAGGCTATATGCTCGCTGTAAACCCATTCAACCAGCCAGGTGTTGAAAGCTACAAGAAGAATATGTTCGCACTTTTAGGAAAACCGGGTTACGAAGGCGAAAAAGCAGCACTCGAAGCAAGACTCGGCGAATAATAATAGAACTAACCCGTATTTTACGGTTTAGATATACGTTTAAAGGAGAGAAAAAACTATGATTAATTTGATTATCGGTACAAGAGGCTCGGGTAAAACCAAACATCTTATTGAAAACGTTAATGAAACTGCAAAAACCTCAAAAGGTAATGTTGTTTGTATAGAAAAAGGTAATACATTAAGATTTGACATTTCATCAGCTGTAAGACTTTGCGATGTTGATGAATACGGCGTATCAGGCTACGAAGCTTAC
>JBGVHY010000079.1:0-5120 GCA_045122755.1 Acutalibacteraceae bacterium
ATAATCAACTCAGTTCTTTGTTAAAACAACTTTCTAATCGCTCTCTTACCGAAGAAGAAAAATATGCTCTTGAACAAAAGAAATTAGAAATTGAAGAGCAACTTGGTGAATTAGAAAAATCTTTAAAAGATGTTGATTATAGAGCAGCAAACCAAAAGGCTGGTTATGTATATGTTATTTCAAACATTGGTGCTTTTGGTGAAAATGTTTATAAAATAGGTATGACGCGCCGACTTGACCCTATGGATAGAGTTTATGAACTTGGAGATGCCTCGGTTCCTTTCAATTTTGATATTCATGCAATGATATTTTCTGATAATGCGCCTGCGTTAGAAACTGCTCTACATAAAGCATTTGAAGATAAAAAACTGAATATGGTTAACACTCGTCGTGAGTTTTTTAATGTTACACTTGAAGAAATTGAGGCTGTTATAAAAGATAATTATGATAAAACGGTTGAATTTGTCAAAACCGCCCCTGCTGAACAATATAGGCAATCGTTAAAAATGAAAAATTTTAAGGAGTAGGAAGTATGGGTAATTTTTTCGCCTTTATTTCAAGAATGAAGTTTATAAACCGATGGTCTCTTATGAGAAATACTTCTTATGAGTCGCTTTCGGTGCATTCTCATGAGGTAAGCATCATTGCCCATGCGCTCTGCATATTAGGTAACAAGCGTTTAGGTAAAGACTACAATGCGGATAAAGCGGCGGTTTTTGCGCTTTATCTCGTTTCGAGTGAGATTATTACAGGCGATATGCCGACTCCCGTTAAATACGATAACGCGAACATCAAAAAGGCATACAAGGATATTGAAAATGTCGCGAGTGAGAAGCTGATTACAATGCTTCCCGATGACTTGAAAGACGATTACAGAGAAATTCTTTTTTATGATGAAAGTTATAAAAAAATCATAAAAGCGGCGGATAAAATTTCGGCGATTATAAAGTGCGAGGAAGAGCTTAAAATGGGCAATCTTGAGTTTAAAAAGGCGAGAGAAACCTGTATGCAGTCGCTTGAAAAACTGAACTGCGAAGAGGCAGAAATTTTTATGGAAGAATTCTTCCCATCATATATGCTGACTCTTGATGAGTTAAGCTAAAAATAAGAGTGAAAAGAGAGAAAGAAGGTGCAAAAATGAACAAGCTTTGTAAAGTGATCATTTCGATGGTTGTTTGTTTTGTTGTGGTTTTTAGTAGTTTTGCATTTTCTACTTCTGTTTCGGCTTTTAATTACCCGAAAATTTCGCTTGGTGCTTCTATGAGTGGTGCGCTTGAAGATTATTTCGGCGGTATTTCTTATGAATTGAATTTAAACGGTACAAAAAAAGTGAATATCAGTTATTCAAGCACCGCTTTTACCGATTTTTGCGTTTTTGATGATAAACTCAATACTGTTTTAAAGGTTGAAAACACAAAAAGCGTTACCAAAACAATTGCGCTTAAAAAAGGAATTTATGTTTTCGGCATTTATAACTGCGGTTATGAAAAAGGCACTTACAGCTTGAGTATTAAAGATGATACTGTTTATGCGCAGACGATTTCTTTTGAAAACAGTAGTTTTACGCTTTGTGTAGGCGATAAGGTCAAGGCGAAAATTATTAAAGAGCCGCAACAGTCTAAGCTCAGGAATTTAGGCTACCGTTCTTCGGATGAAAAGGTTGCTACAGTTAATAAAAACGGCAAGATAACGGCAGTTGGACTCGGTAAAGCGGTTATTACGGCACAGCTTGATAAGAAATCCTTTACTCAATGCACTGTGCTTGTCAGCGCGATGAAGCTGAACGTTTTCAAAAAGGCTAAAAAGCGTCTTGGACAGGCTGAAGGCTTTTATTCGTCAGATTTAGCGGTTGTAAAGCTTGTCGGCGGTTCTGTAAAAGGCGTTTCGCAAGGGAATGCGACGCTTACGAAGTATTTTAACGGTGAAAAATATACTGTAAATGTGCAGGTTACTACGCCTAAAAAACTTATTAAAGCGGGTAAGCGCAAACTTAAGAAAGCAATTTTAAATTCCGATTCGCTGATTGTTTTCAATACTTACCGCGGATATAATTTTAAGGGTAAGGCTTGTGTTGTTATTGATTACGGCATTGAAAATGCCGACAGTATTACGGGCAGAAAGTATTTTATCTGTTATTATAACGATGATTTTACGTTAAATTACAGATACGCTTCAAAAATGCCTTTGCTTAAGAATTTAAAAGAAGTATAATTTTGTCTTTAAAGCCTTGATTTGTGCAAATAGCATAAAGCAAGGCTTTTTTGATATCTTTATACGTGAAAGAACCCCCAGTTCTACTGAGGGAAGATAAAAACTTTAGTAAAAGAAAACCTCCTGATGTGATATGCACCTACAAAAGTGTTTAACTTTTTGGGTGCATATCATTGACCGTCCGTTTTTGGGCTTATTCAAAACTATTTATTATGCTTGAGAGAGATTTTGAGCAGGTTGGATATTCTTCTGCGATGAGTTTTTTTGAGAGATTTAGGTTTGTTTTTTCGCGGTTGAAAGCTTTTATCAGCCCTGAAAAGGCGGTTGCGTTTACCTGTTTTGCGTCGGCTATGGCTGAAATCATATCTTTATTAAAGTTTTCGCTGTCAAAATAGCGGTTTTCCAAAGCTCGAACGAGAAGATAAGTGTCTGACAACACGATTTTATTAAAATCTTTGCAAATTTCGGGGTTGCCAAGTCGTGCAGTTATGCTGTATAATAAACTAAATGTGTTAATCGCATCGTTTCGTGATTTCTCAAATTTAGGATACTGCTTTAAATCCGCTGAGATGCTGTCGGTGTCGTTTTTGGTTGGGTACGGTGAATCGGTTAATCCTAACAGGTAGTCGGTTGAGCAGTTGAAAACTGCCGCCGCTTTTGTAAGAAAATCGAGACCGCATTCGCGGATTCCTTTTTCATAATGCGAGAGCAGAGCCTGCGATACACCGAGTTTTAATGCGGTTTCTTTCTGCGACCATCCGTTTTCACGTCGAAGGGCAGAGATTGTTTTTCCTAATTGATTTTTCATAATTGTTTCCTCTTCATATTTATACTGGTAGTATAAATATACCACTTGTTTGAGGAAAAGTAAATACATTTTGTTTAAGAAAGGGCAATGAAATGAAAACTTATACTATTCACCTTATCCGTCACGGTATGACTGAGGGCAACAAGGTTGGCAGATATGTCGGCAGTACTGATGCACCGCTTTGCGAGGACGGAATCAATGAGATTAAGACGCTAAAGGAAAAATACGAATATAGAAAACCTAAGCTTTTCTTTTCTTCACCGATGAAAAGATGTATCGAGACACTTGACCTCATTTACGGTGATGACGGAATCGATGTTATGACAGTTGAGGGTCTGCGCGAATGTAGTTTTGGTGATTTCGAGGGCAAAACAGCAGAAGAGCTTGTTGATGATCCTCAGTATATGGACTGGGTACAGCACGGTGTTACACCTCCGAACGGCGAGGATAATAAGGAGTTTGCAACAAGAGTTTGCGCAGCTTTTGTTGATACGGTAAAGGAAATTCTCAAAAGCGGTAAGACTGAGGCTGTAATCTGTGCGCACGGTGGCGTTATTATGACAATTCTTGCGGTTTACGGCTTGCCTGAGCGACCGATGACTGATTATATGGCGAACAACGGCAGAGGTTTTACTATCAGAGTTACTCCGTCGGTCTGGATGCGTTCGGGTATGGTTGAGGTTATTTCGGATTTCCCTGTCGGTTCGTCGGTTGAGCCGGATAACTCGGTTAACCCTGTGAAAAATTCAGACAAAAATCCTTTCAGCGGTGTTGTTGAAGAGGAAAGTGAAGAGGTTTTCTGGGGAGATTTGAGTGATGAAGAATCGGAGCAGTCTTTATAACTATAGGTTTATTTGTAGTAGCGAACCCTAAGTGCTCGCCTATTCTTAAAAAGTTATCAAAAATCTTCTGTAGAGTCATTATGATTGTAGCGTTAGCACGGATGAAGAATCCTTTTCTAAAAATCTAAAGAAAATAAGAAAAGATTCTTTGACTGTATCTGTTGGTGTATTTGTTACCCTTGTTTTATTATTTTCATATAATATTACAGGGGTGATAAAATGGACTGGTGTTATAGAGATTGCACTAACCAGTGTGTAAATGCTCGAATCGAAAACAGTTGCTGTGATTGCAACAGCTCTTGCGGATGTGGCTGTGAGTGCGGATGCGGATGTCAGCGTAATTGCGGTTGTGATTGCGAGCGTGAGTCGAGCTCTTGCGTATGCGAAACTGAATGTTGCTAATTTAATAAAATGATATAAGGCTTGTTTATGCGTAAAGCATAGGCAAGCCTTTTTTGATTATGCCTGATTTTCAGCATTGGCTATCTGTCAGGTAATGTAAGCTCCGTAAGCTTTAAAACTATATCAAAGTTGTAAATGATGGTTTTGCCTGCCGCGGCTCGCGGCTGATGGTGAATAAAATCTTTGGCTATCTGTCAGGTAATGTAAGCTCCGTGTGCTATAAAACTATATCAAAGTTGTAAATGATGGTTTTGCCTGCCGCGGCTCGCGGCTGATGGTCAATAAAATCTTTGACTATCTGTCAGGCAATGTAAGCTCCGTAAGCTTTAAAACTATATCAAAGTTGTAAATGATGGTGAATAAAAGATGTCATTGAATGTCAGGTTGGGGTTGTGGTAGTTTAAATATGCGGCAGGGGAACAGCAATCCTAGGTAACGCTGAGAAGCTGTTTGCAAAAGATTAACGGCGAAGTAATTTTGATGCCGTTGGGTGGGCAGGGTAGGAATAACATTTTTATTTGGAGGGAAAAGAGTTGGCGAAAAGCAAATGTTCGTTGTTCTCTTCAATAAAAGAAATATTATCCTTAAAACCTGAAGCTGAGGACGAACAGCGGCTCATAAACAAAGGCGTGCCGAGAAGAAAAATCAATAACGGTACAGTGATTATGGAGTCGCTGGTAGAAAAAGCCGCCAAGGGCGAGGTAAGCGCTATTAAAGAAGTGCTCTCAATCCTCGAAAACGGCGAAGAAGCTTCAAAGTCAGCTCTTTCAAGGCTTTATAAGGCGCTTGACGATGAAAATTGAGAAGCTATCGGAAAAGCAGAAAACGGTACTGCGGTTTGCTCACAGCAAAAAATA
>JBGVHY010000080.1:0-3895 GCA_045122755.1 Acutalibacteraceae bacterium
CTTTGCGGTTACAATGATTATTCGGGATTTTACAAGGTGTATTCTCGATTTTTTAATGTATCACCGAAAAAAGACTTTGAACATTATAAAAAACACAACAAATTTCTTTCTTATGATTTTAACTAAAAAACGCTTCTGCAAAATGCAGAAGCGTTTTAAAATTGTTATTAAACTTTTTTTACAAACAATGTAACTTTTTCGCCATTGATATTCCATTCTTTATCGAAGCCTTCAATTGCTCCGCTTGTGATTTCATCACAAAGAACATCACCTTTGATTGTGTCAGCGTTATCGCTTAACAATTTTGCGATTTTTTCGTTAGAGTCTGATGAAACTTTGATATGGTCCATAACCTCAAAACCTGCGTCTTTACGCATTGTCTGGATTTTTGAAATTATCTCACGAACAAAGCCTTCTTCAATAAGTTCATCAGTGAGGTTGATATCAAGAGCAACTGTAATACCGTTGTCAGAAAGTGAGAAGTAGCCGTCTTTCTGTTTGATATCAATAAGCAGGTCTTCCTCTGTTACTGAAATATCACCACTTGGAAGCTTAAGTGTGAGTGAACCTGTGCTATCAAGCTCAGCTTTTGCAGCAGAGCCGTCGATTTCAGCGAGGTAAGTTCTGATTTCACCTAACTGCTTACCGAATTTCGGTCCTAAAGTCTTAAGCTGTGGTTTGAATGAATAAGACATAAATGAAGCTACATCATCGGAAAATTCAGTCGTCTTAATGTTAAGCTCTTCTTCAATAATCTTTGTGAAATACTCTGAAAGCTCACTTTCAGCCTTAACAAACATTTTATTAAGCGGCTGACGGTTTTTCATATTTGAACCGTTTCTAGCTGCACGACCGAGAACGACAATATTAAGAACCTCTTCCATATCTTTCTCGAGCTTTTCATCAATTAAATCTTCGCTTACCTCAGGGAAAGTGCTAAGATGAACTGATTTAGGTGCTGATTTGTCAATCGAGCAAACAAGATTTCTGTAAATATCCTCTGCCATAAACGGAATCATAGGTGCAGAAGTTTTAGCGATTGTTACAAGTGCTGTATAAAGAGTCATATAAGCACTGATTTTATCATCAGACATACCCTGTGCCCAGAATCTTTCACGACAACGGCGAACATACCAGTTTGACATTTCATCAACGAAATTCTGCAAGCTTCTTGCGGCCTCAGGAATTCTGTAATTTGAAAGGTTATCATCAACTGATTTTACAACTGAATTGAGTTTTGATAACAACCACTTATCCATAACGGTAAGTTTGTCGTAATCAAGTGTGTATTTAGTTGCATCAAAATTATCAATGTTAGCATAAAGCACGAAGAACGCATAAGTGTTCCAGAGTGTGCCCAAGAACTTTCTCTGTCCTTCAACAACCGCTTTACCGTGGAAACGGTTTGGCAACCAAGGCGCTGAGTTAATATAGAAATACCAACGGATTGCGTCTGCACCGTAAGTCTGTAAAGCATCAAACGGGTCAACTGCGTTGCCTTTTGATTTAGACATTTTCTGACCGTTTTCATCCTGAACATGACCGAGGACGATAACATTTTTAAACGGAGCTTTATCAAAGATAAGCGTTGAAATAGCAAGTAATGAGTAGAACCAACCACGAGTCTGGTCAACTGCTTCTGAAATAAAGTCAGCAGGGAACTGCGCTTCAAACAATTCCTTGTTTTCAAACGGATAGTGGTGCTGAGCAAACGGCATTGAACCACTATCAAACCAACAGTCAATAACCTCAGGTACACGTTTCATCTGCTTGCCGCAATGAGGACATTTGATAGTAACCGCATCAATGTATGGGCGGTGAAGTTCAATATCATCAGGACAGTTATCAGACATTGATTTGAGTTCTTCAATAGAACCGATTGAGTGCAAATGACCGCATTCGCACTGCCAGATGTTAAGAGGTGTACCCCAATATCTGTTACGTGAAATACCCCAATCCTGAACATTTTCAAGCCAGTCGCCAAATCTGCCTTTGCCGATTGATTCAGGAATCCAGTTGATTGTGTTGTTATTTTTTATAAGATTATCCTTAACGTCGGTCATTTTGATAAACCAGCTCTCTCTAGCATAGTAGATGAGCGGAGTATCACAACGCCAACAATGCGGATATGAGTGCTCAAACTTAGGTGCGTCAAACAAAAGTCCGCGTTTATCAAGGTCAACTAAAACCTCTTTGTCGGCATCTTTACAGAAAGTGCCTGACCAAGGTGTTTCTTTAGTCATTTCACCCTTTTCGTCAACGAGTTGAACGAAAGGCAAATCATATTTGCGACCTACTTTGGAGTCGTCCTCACCAAATGCAGGTGCGATATGAACAACACCTGTACCATCGGTAAGAGTTACATAGTCATCACAAACAACATAGTAGCATTTCTTATTAGGATTTACAAAGTCGAACAATGGTTCATACTCTTTGTACTCAAGGTCTTTACCTGTGTAAGTTTCAAGAATTTCGTATTCTTCTTTGATAACTGTATCAAGAAGCGCCTTTGCAAGATAATATGTGTAGTCAGCGGTTTTTATTTTAACATATTCAGAGTTTGGATTTACACAAAGTGCAACATTTGAAGGCAATGTCCAAGGTGTTGTTGTCCAAGCAAGAATATAAGCATCCTCGTCTTTAACTTTAAATCTTGCGATTGCCGAACGCTCTTTAACGTCTTTGTAGCCCTGAGCAACTTCGTGAGAAGAAAGCGGAGTTCCGCAACGAGGGCAGTAAGGAACAATTTTAAAGCCTTTGTATAAAAGACCTTTATCAAAAATCTGTTTTAATGCCCACCATTCAGATTCAATAAAGTTGTTATCGTAGGTTACATAAGGGTCATCCATATCAGCCCAGAAACCAACTGTTTGTGAGAAATCTTCCCACATACCTTTGTATTTCCAAACCGATTCTTTACATTTTGTGATAAACGGGTCAAGACCGTATTCTTCAATCTGCTCTTTTCCGTCAAGACCTAAAAGTTTTTCAACTTCGAGTTCCACAGGAAGACCATGAGTATCCCAACCTGCTTTTCTCGGCACCATACAGCCTTTCATTGTACGGTATCTCGGAATCATATCCTTGATAACACGTGTCAATACGTGACCGATATGAGGCTTACCGTTAGCGGTCGGAGGACCGTCATAGAATACATAAGGCTTGCCGTCTTTTCTTTCCTCGATTGATTTCTCGAAAATCTTTTCATTTCGCCAGAACTCTTCGACTTTTTTCTCTCGTTCGACAAAGTTAAGATTTGTGTCAACTTTTTCGTACATATATCTTACTCCTTTTGAAGATTTAAATTTTGAAAATTAAAAATCCTTTGCCCTAATAGGACAAAGGATAAACCTTGCTTATAAACCACCTATTACTGTTTACGAGGCATAAAAACCTGATAAAAGTTCCCTTTAACGCAGGAAAAGCGTCGTTATTTACTGAATTTATTCAATAACGCTACTCCGAAGTGATTTGCATCTTTAATGAAATTATCGGTCTTACACCTTCACCGACTCGCTGAAAACTCTTAGAAAAGTGCCTGTCTTCATCACCGTATTTACTAATATACTTCGTATATTAACACATTTTTTTTGTTTTGTCAATAAAAATAAACTCGTATTAATTGAAAATGTGTAGGATTACAATAGAAGTGTTACAGAATAAGAAAAAAATAGATGACGAATGGGAAATCCTGTGTTACAGTTAAGTTGATGAGACAAAACAGACAGGAGGATTAACCATTCGTCATGAAAATTGTAACACAAACAATGCTGTATCGTCAAGCCTTAATTAAATATTCTTTAAAACACGGAGTAACTAAAGCGGCAATAAGATACAAAACAAATAGACAATATATCTACCGATGGCAGAAAAGATACGATGGAACATTACAATC
>JBGVHY010000081.1:0-2202 GCA_045122755.1 Acutalibacteraceae bacterium
ATGAATAAATACATCAATCTGCTTTGATTTTAGCTCCTCGCAACAGTGTTTTACCGAGTAAAAATCCTCTAAATCGGTTGTGATGTAGTCAATTTTTGCGTTTTTGTATTTTCCCAAAAGCTTTTCGCCGAGTGCTTTGGATTTTTGCGCGTTTCTGTCAAGCAGTATCAGATTGGCGCCCAAGTTTACTATATAATCGCAAAGCTCTCTGCCAAGTCCGCCCGTAGCACCCGTTACAGCTATAGTTTTTCCTTTTAAATCTCTAGAATTCATACGTCTTGTAAACTTCGTCTGTTTCTAAATCAAAAAATGAAAATTTATTGTTTTCAAAAATAATGTAACTATGCGGACTGTTTTCTTTAGGAATTGAAACCGAGCCGGGATTGATGTTGATATAGTTGTTTACCTTTTCGGCTTTCGGCACATGGGTGTGACCTGAAAGGACGATATCGTTATCACAAAATGGAATTTCATCAATATGATGCCCGTGAGTAAGATAAGAAAAGTGTTCACCCAGCTGCAGAAATCCGTAATCGCTGAGTACAGGGAAGTTAAGTACCATCTGGTCAACCTCGGTGTCGCAGTTGCCTCTAACCGATAAAATTTTATCGGACAGCGGATTTAACATTTCAATAACCGCTTTCGGGTTGTACTCGCGCGGTAAATCATTTCGCGGACCGTGGTAAAGAATATCCCCTAAAATTATAAGCTTTTTAGCACCTGATTCGCGGAATTTTTCAATCACCATTTTGCAGTAGTATGCACTGCCGTGAATATCCGAACATATAAAAAATTTCAAAAAATCACTTCCTTTATTTCAAAATTATACAATATTCTGCGCATAAAAGCAATTATAAATATTATTGGATTTGCGATTAATATTTACTTTAAATATTTACGTCTTAATATCAAAAAATAAATATGAAGAGGAAAGAAGGTGAGAAATTTTTGAAAAAATTTATAAAAACAATTTGTTGTATGCTTGTCGTTGCCACAGTCGGTGTTTTCGGCTCGGTTTGCTACTACAATACTATTTTGCCGAGTAATATCGTAATTTATGACAACGAAAGCGTACATTTTAACACAAAACTTGAAGTAATTGCAGAAAACCAGACAGAAATTGGAACAGTTTCAAAATTAAATAACAATTCATCGGAAAATTATACTTCCGACCTATCTTTGCTAGGTGTTATACCGGTGAAAAGCGTTAATATAAAGGTTGTAAAAGAGCGATATGTTGCGCTTTCGGGTGAGAGCTTCGGTATCAAGATTTTCACCAAAGGTGTTATGATCGTAGGAATGTCGGACGTGAAGTCCGATGAGGGAAGCATCAACCCTGCGAAAAAAGCAGGGCTTAAAATCGGTGATATAATTTTAAAAATAAACAGCAAAGAGGTTAATTCCAATGCGGAATTATCAGATGCTATAAATGCTTCGGGCGGTAAGTCGGTAACTCTGCAAGTAAAACGCGATGATGAAACTTTTTCGGTAGAATTTACCCCTGTTTTGTCATCAGAAACAGACACTTACAAAGCCGGACTCTGGGTGCGTGACAGCACCGCAGGACTAGGCACAATGACCTTTCATTCAACAGTAAACGGCGCTTTTGCGGGACTAGGTCATGGAATAGTTGATGTCGATACGGGAATACTTCTGCCGATAAATTCGGGTCAGATTGTGAAAACCGAAATCTTGTCGGTTACAAAAAGCAAAAAAGGCTCGGCAGGTGAGATATGTGGAGCATTTACAGGTGAGACGATTGGTGATTTGGTAGAAAACTGCGAATGCGGACTTTACGGATTTTATAAAAATTACGAGCAACAGGACAACCTTATATTAATTGCGAATAAGCAGGACGTTAAAACAGGAAGTGCAAAAATTTATACTACGCTCGAAAACGGCGAGCCAAAGTATTATGATTGCGTAATTGAGCGAGTTGATTATACCAATACCGAACAGAAAAATCTGCTCGTAAGAATTACCGATGAGGATTTAATCGAGAAAACAGGCGGCATTGTTCAGGGTATGTCGGGTAGCCCGATTATTCAGAACGGTCAATTAGTGGGTGCGTTGACAAATGTATTTGTAAACGACCCTGAAAAAGGCTACGCCGTTTTCGCCGAGGAAATGTACGATAAAATGATGGAAACAACTCAAGAGTTAAATCGCGCATCATAAATAAAAACCGCTTGGTACTCCAAG
>JBGVHY010000082.1:0-23550 GCA_045122755.1 Acutalibacteraceae bacterium
GGCGGTAACACGGGTTCGATTCCCGTCCGGGTCACCAAACAAATACCACAAGCTTTTGCTTGTGGTATTTGTCTTTTTGTCAAGCAAGGAATCGAAGCCGAATAGCCATCTTTTTCGGTTGGTGCTTTAGCACCGAGAAAAAGGGCGAATTGAATAATGCCGCACGAAGTGCCGAAGGTGTGTATGCACGCACCTTCGATTCCCGTCCGGGTAACCAAAAGTAAAAGTCGAAAATGATTAGCTTGCGACTTTTAATGAATATTTAATATTGAAATCGCTTGCGCGGATGAATAATGATAATTTTAATTTTGCCGATTATAACAGTTTTTTGAATATATAATCGATTTGGTTCGTATTAAACGCTGTTATAAAGGATTTGAAAATCATTTAGAATATAAGATGAATTATTAAAGCTTTCAGCAAAACGCGGAGAGGCTTTTGTTTTTGTCAAATTTGGTATCTTTCAGCGGCAAAAAATTGTTGACATATACTAAATATAGTGGTATTATTATAATAATGTGGAGTTTTATATACATAAACCATGTTTATATATTAAAATATAAATATTGTTCTCTTACATTCGGGCGAACACGCGGCCTGTTTTTATAAAGGAAAATTGTCGTTTTTCTTTGGGCGATTTTCTTAAAATTCAACAGCGGTTAATATATTAGGAGGTCTGCAAATGGACTGGTTATTTTATGTCATTGCAGCCGCTGTATGTATTGTTGTCGGAGCAATCTGTTTTGTTCTTGGTTCTAACCATAGAAAGAAAAAGGCTGAGGCTGAAATCGGTTCAGCTGAGGCTGAGGCTAACAGAATTTTATCCGATGCAATGAAAAATGCGGAGGCAAAGAAAAAAGAAACTATTCTTGAAGCAAAAGACGAAATTCACCAGCTGCGTAATGAGGCTGATAAGGAAATCAAAGAACGCAGAAGTGAAGTTCAGCGTCAGGAAAGAAGACTCCAGCAGAGAGAAGAGTCTTTAGACAAAAAAATTGAAAATCATGAAAAAAAAGAGGAAAAATTAGCTGAAAAAATTAAGGTAGTCGAGGAAAAAACAGTCGAGCTTGAGGAACTTAAAACCGCTCAGCGCGATATGCTTAAGAAAATATCTGGCTACACAGTTGAAGAGGCTAAAACAGAACTTCTTAAAAGTGTTGAGGAAGAGCTTGTTCACGATAAGGCAGTTCTTATCAAGGATTATGAACAGAAAACTAAGGACGAGGCTGAGGCTATCGCAAGAAATATTATTGCGCTGAGCATTCAGCGTTGTGCGGCTGATCACACAAGCGAAACTACCGTTTCGGTTGTTGCACTTCCTAACGATGAAATGAAAGGTCGTATTATCGGTCGTGAGGGTAGAAATATTACTGCTCTCGAAACCCTTACCGGTGTTGACCTTATCATTGACGACACACCTGAGGCTATTACTGTTTCGTGTTTTGACCCGATCAGACGTGAAATTGCAAGAACTACTCTTGAAAAACTTATTTCTGACGGTCGTATTCACCCAACTAAGATTGAGGAGATGTACGAAAAGGCAAAACGCGAGGTTGAGGGAATTATCAAATCCGAAGGTGAACGAGCTGTGCTCGACGTAGGCGTTCGCGGAATTAACCACGAGCTTGTAAAACTTCTCGGTAAGTTGCATTACAGAACATCTTTCGGTCAGAATGTGCTTAAACATTCTCTCGAGGTTTCGTATATTTCAGGACTTATCGCTGCTGAGATGGGCGAGGACGTAACTCTTGCAAAAAGAGCAGGTCTTTTGCACGATATCGGCAAGGCGCTTGACCACGAGATGGAGGGCTCACACATTCAGCTTGGTGTTGACGTTGCCAAGAAGTATAAAGAATCCGAGGCAGTTGTTCACGCTATTCACGCTCACCATGGCGATGTCGAGGCTAAAACTGTTATCGCTTGTATTGTTCAGGCGGCTGACGCAATTTCAGCGTCAAGACCGGGGGCTAGACGCGAAAATCTTGAAAATTACATCAAGAGACTTGAACGACTCGAAGAAATTGCAAATTCGTTCAACGGTGTTGAACGTTCATTCGCAATTCAGGCGGGTAGAGAGATCCGTATTGTTGTTAAACCTAATGTTATTGATGACGATAAAATGGTGCTTGTTGCACGCGATGTCGCAAAACAGATTGAGGAAGAGCTCGATTATCCAGGCCAGATTAAGGTAAACGTAATCAGAGAGACCCGCGCAACAGAATACGCAAAAAAATGAAACAGCCGACCGTTTATTTTCGGTCGGTTTTTTAGTTAAAAGGTTTCTATTAATCATTATATTTGTAACGGGTGGTTTCATAGAACTTTTCATATTCTTTGATGAATTTATCAAATTTATCATCGTCTTTTAGAAAATCAAGTACATCATCTAATGCAATTGCAGCTTTGCAGTATGGGCATATATAAATGGTTTTTGAAATCTTTTTCTTGCATTTTGGACAGAACATAAATAATTCACCTCTATTTGCGAAAATGTATTCAAATATAGATATCTAATATTGAATATATACAAATTGTACAATATTGAATACAATAAATCAAGAGGTGAATTATAAATGGAACATTTTTCTCCTAAAAAACCTGAAAAAGAAGTTATTTCTATCAGAATTGATACTGAGTTATTGAGCGAAGTTGATGCTAAGTCGGCAAAAGCAGATATTAGCAGAAATGAATTTATAAACCAATGCATAAAGTTTGCGATGAATAATATGAAAGATTAAAGAAGGTTGCACTTTAACGTGCGACCTTTTTAATTGAAAAATACCGTTTGTTGTGGTATACTAATTCTATAAAATTTCTTGAGGTGGAATATGAGAGTTTTAGCGCTTGGCGATGTTGTAAGCGGATTCGGTGTGACGGCGGTTGAAAAGGTACTGCCTGCATTGAAACGAGATAAAAATATTGATTTTTGCATTGTAAACGGTGAAAATTCGGCAGATGGAAACGGAATACACCAAAAAAGCGCAGACCGCATTTTTGCGGTTGGTGCTGATGTTATTACAACAGGAAATCACGTTTACCGTAGACCTGAGTTTTATTCATATCTCGACGAAAATGATTATGTAATTCGCCCTGCGAATTACCCTGACGAGGCACCCGGCAAGGGTATGTGCATTTACGATATGGGAAGATTTAAAATCGCGGTTATTAATCTTATGGGTGTGGTGTATCTTGATGCGTTGGATAACCCGTTTGATGTGCTTGATGAGTATATTGAAAAGGCTAAAGCGGAAAACTGCAAGGTGCTTTTCGTTGATTTTCACGCTGAGGCGACCGCCGAGAAAAAGGCTATGGGTTATTATGCTGACGGCAGAGTTTCGGCACTTTTCGGCACTCATACTCATACGCAGACTAATGATTTGCAGATTTTTGAAGGCGGTACGGGGTATATTACCGACCTTGGTATGTGCGGTCCGAAGCACTCGGTGCTTGGAATCAAGCCTGAGCTTGCTATCCAGAAGCAAAAAACACACCTACCTGTAAGGTTTGAAAATGCTGAGGGTGAAGTTCTGATAAACGGCGCGGTTTTTGAAATTGACGAGAAAACAGGCAAGTGCGTCGGAGCGGAGATTGTCAATCTGACGGTTTGATAAAAAGAAGTTCTCCGTCAAGCCTGTAGGATTGACAATCTAAGGAGATTCGTTAGGATACGCCGCAGGTGATGGAGTGAAATAATACTTCATTTGTCGTTTCCTTTGGCAAAGCCACCTTCTACTTAAGGAGAAGGCTTTATTCAGATAAAGTAAGACAAAAAAGTTTTGGTTTGTAGTTGGCATATAATGATGGTGGATAAAAATATTAAAAAAACTTCAAAAACATCTTGACAAACGGGGATAGAAGTTTTATAATTACTTCGTGACCTTGACGATGGCATAATTATGCCTTTTTTCAGCAGGAGGCTATTATGAATATTGATTTAAGAGGCATTTTTTCGGGTAGGGTTAAGGAATTACCTATTAATGAAAAGTTTGATTTTTCTGATTTAGAGTTAAACGGTACTACCCCTATTGCAAGTGAAGTTTCGGTGGATTGCGTTATCGCAAAAAAAGCTGATATCGTGAAAATCGAGGGCAAGGCAGTCTTTACTTACAAAGCGCCTTGTGACCGATGTGCGACTGAAACTGAGCGTGATTACGAAATTCCTGTTGATCATATCATAGTTAACTCTGTTGAAAATGAAGATGAAGAAGATTTCATCGTGTCAGAAAATATGGAGCTTGACCTCGAAGAGCTTATCCGTACTGATATTGCGCTTAACATTCCTTATTTGTTCTTATGCAAAGAGGATTGCAAAGGTGTATGTTCTGGTTGCGGTAAGAATCTTAATGAGGAAGAATGTACTTGTGAAAGCGAAGTAGACGAAAGACTTGCTAAATTAGCTGAGTTTTTTGAAGATTAGTTCCGTATATCTTGAGAAATTAAGGAGGTGCCAAAATGGCAGTACCAAAGAGAAGAGTTTCTTCAACAAGAAGAGATAAAAGACGTTCAAGCGTTTGGAAAATGGACGCTCCTGAACTCACAAAATGCCCTAAATGCGGCGAATATACAAGACCTCACAGAATGTGTAAAGCCTGCGGTTACTACAACGGCAGACAGGTTGTAGCTGTAAAAGAGGACTAAATCAGGTCATTTGACAGGGAAGGATGTTGAGGTCCTTCCCTGTTTTTCTTCTATGGGTCTCTTGTGCTTCAGAGAATTTACTTGCCACTTCGTGGCTATTTCCCCTTTAGATAAGGGGTGCTTATAAGGTGTCACTTCGTGACGATTCATTTTTAAAGGGGTGTGATAAAATGGTTAAGATTGCTTCTGTTGAAAGCGGTTCAATTGCCGAGAAAAAAGGCATTAAACCTAATGAAACCTTGGTTTCGATTAATAAAAATAAAATAACTGATGTGCTTGATTACCGTTTTTATTGCACAGAGAAAAAGCTAAAGCTTTTAATTGAGAGCGAAGATGGCAAGCAGCGCAAGGTAAAGATTAGAAAAGACGAGTACGACGATATCGGTCTTGAATTTGACACTTATTTAATGGACGAGCAGCGTTCTTGCAGAAATAAGTGTATTTTCTGCTTTATCGACCAGATGCCGCCAAATATGCGCGAAACTCTTTATTTTAAAGATGATGATGCGCGACTTTCGTTCCTTTTCGGAAATTACATTACGCTTACGAATGTTTCTGACGAAGAAATTGACCGCATAATTAAAATGCATATTACTCCTGTTAACATTTCGGTGCATACGACTAACCCTGAGCTTCGATGCAAAATGATGAATAACCGTTTTGCCGGTGAGGCTTTGCGTCATATGTACAAGCTTTGCGAAAACGGTATAAAAATCAACTGTCAGTTGGTTTTGTGCCCCGGGTATAACGACGGCGAAGAGCTTAGAAAAACTCTTACAGATTTGGAAAAGCTTTATCCGAATGTAGAGTCAGTTGCGGCAGTACCTGTCGGACTTACAAAATTCCGCGAGGGACTCGCGAAGCTTGAGCCGTTTAACAAGAAAACCGCAAAAGCGGTTATTGATACAATGAACGAGTTCGGCGATAAGTGTTTTAAAAAATACGGCGACAGACTTTTTTATCCGTCAGACGAGTTTTATAATTTAGCTGAAATCGAGATGCCCGAAGAAGACTACTACGGCGAGATGCTGCAGCTTGAAAACGGTGTTGGAATGTCGGCATTAATGAAAGGCGAATTTATTCGTGCGCTGGAGTACGAGGACAGAGCGCCGAAAGGCGAAAAGCTAACCATCGCGACAGGCAAAGGCGCTTATAAACTTATAGACTCGCTGGTTGATTTGGCACGTAAAAAATGGCATAATATTAATTGTGAGGTTTTGCCGATTGAAAACTACTATTTCGGTGAGTTGATTACTACTACGGGACTGATTACAGGCTCGGATCTAATTAAGAATTTAAAGACACGAGAGGATTTAGGTAAAGTGCTTATCTCTTCTGCTATGCTTCGTAATGAGGGTGATGTTTTCCTTGATGATTTATCCCCCGAAGATGTTGAAAAAGAGATTGGCTCAAAGCTAAAAATAACAGATTGTGACGGTGCGGCACTTCTTGACGCACTTTTGGACTTAGATTAAAAGAGGTGGAAAAATGAAACCTATAGTTGCAGTTGTAGGACGACCGAATGTCGGTAAATCTACATTGTTTAATAAGCTTATCGGTCAGCGACTCTCTATCGTTGATGATACCCCGGGCGTAACAAGGGACAGAATTTTCGGAGACTGCGAATGGCGCGGCAAGGCTATCACTATGATTGATACAGGCGGTATCGAGCCGAAAACCGATGACGTTATTCTTTCGCAGATGCGCGCTCAGGCAAATTTGGCTATTGATATGGCTCAGGCTATAATTTTTGTAGTTGATATGAAATCGGGCATTACTGCTGCCGATGAAGAAGTTGCGGCAATGTTGCAAAAATCGGGTAAGCCGATTGCGCTTTGCGTTAACAAGTGTGATGGAATAGGTGAAGTTCCACCCGAATTTTATGAGTTTTATAATTTAGGACTCGGCGAGCCGATTGCGGTTTCTTCTGTTCACGGTCACGGCACAGGTGACTTGCTTGATGCGGTTTACGAGCATCTTGTTTTTGATGATGAAAGCGCAGAAGAAAAAAAAGACGTTATAAACGTTGCGATTATCGGCAAACCGAATGCAGGTAAATCCTCACTTATCAATAAAATCGCAGGGGATAACCGCGCTATTGTTTCGGATATTGCGGGTACTACACGCGATGCAATTGACTTTTCAATTGAGAATAAATACGGTAAATTCAACTTTATTGATACTGCGGGATTGCGCAGAAAATCAAGAGTTGATGATAAAATTGAGAAATATTCTGTAATTCGTGCTAAAATGGCGGTTGAAAGAGCTGATGTTTGTGTTATAATGATAGATGCAAAGGAAGGATTTACCGAACAGGATTCCAAAGTAGCATCTATTGCGCTTGATGGCGGTAAGGCTTGTGTTATCGCGGTTAATAAATGGGATTTGGTCGAAAAAGACGGCAAGACAATGGATAATTACCGTAAAGAGTTAGCGGTCGATTTTTCGTTTATGTCTTACGCTCCGATTCTCTTTATTTCAGCCAAAACAGGACAGCGCCTTGATAAATTAATGGAGCTTATCAAGTATGCCTACGAGCAGAATAATATGAGAATTTCTACAGGCAGACTGAATGAGTTGTTAGCAGAGGCTACTGCACGAGTTCAGCCTCCGTCAGACAGAGGTAAACGTCTTAAAATTTACTATATGACTCAGGCGAGTTCAGCTCCGCCGACCTTTGTATTCTTCTGCAATAATGCAGAGTTGTTCCATTTCTCATATCAGAGATATTTGGAAAATCAAATCAGACAGACCTTTGGACTTGAAGGTACACCGGTTAAAATCATTGTAAGAGAACGAGGCGATAAATAATGTTTAACAGTACTAATATTACTGTTTTAGTTGCAATTGCAATTTTGTGTATTATTGGCTATTTGCTTGGCAGCATCAGCTTTGCAGTTGTTTTTTCAAAAGCGTTTACAGGTAAAGATGTAAGAGAGCAAGGCTCAGGTAATGCAGGTATGACAAATGTAATGAGAACTTCAGGTAAGTTACCGGGTGCGCTTACATTTATCTGTGACTTTTTAAAGGGTACGGCTTCGGTTGCAATTGCAATGAAATGCTTTGTCCCGCTCTGCGAATTTCTGTTTGATAAATTAGGCTATTGCGGTCAGTTTTCTACTACTTTATTTCCTGAATTTGATACTATTATTAATCCTAGAATCGTAGGTTATATAGTGGCTATTTTCTGTATGCTCGGTCATATTTTCCCTGTTTATTTTAAATTCAGAGGCGGAAAAGGTGTTGCTACTATCGTAGGTACTGCGGCGGCTTTTAATCCGTTTACCGCGCTTATTTGTTTTGTGTTTTTCCTTGTTATGACCTTACTTACTAAAATTGTTTCGATTTCTTCAATTTCAGCGGTTAGTCTTGCGATTCCTGTGAACGCAATTTTCTATTATCTGCTTTATAATGAGGGAACATATTTATGGTTCGGCTCGCATCAGGTTTTGGCTTCAACAATTCTTGTTGCGATTATGTCGGGTATGGTTATAATTAAACATCACGAAAATATTAAAAGGCTTATAAACGGCACCGAAAATAAAATCGGTAGTAAAAAGAAAGGCTAAAGCTATGAAGATTTCTGTGTTAGGCTCAGGCGGTTGGGGAACTGCTTTGGCAATCCTCAGTGCTAAATGCTCGCATGAAACTCTTCTTTGGGGTAAATTCAAAGAAGAGATTGAAACCATAAAAGAAGCACGCGAAAATCCGCTTTTAAAGGGTGTTGAAATTCCTGAAAGCATTGAGATTACTGATGATAACAATGCCATAGTTGGTAGCGATATGGTTATTATTGCGACTCCTTCGTTCGCGGTTGAGGAAACTGCCGAAATGCTGGGCGCATATGTTAATAACGACACAATTATCATTTCCGTAGCAAAAGGTTTTGAGAAAAAGACTTTAAGGAGATTTTCCGAGGTTATCAAGGAAAAACTGCCTTGTAACCCCGTAGTTGTTTTATCAGGGCCGTCTCACGCAGAGGAAGTCGGCAGAAAAATGCCAACTTCAATCGTTGCTGCAAGCGAAGATGAAAAAAGCGCTATTGCGGTGCAAGAGGCTTTATCAAATAAGTTTTTCAGAATTTATACCAACACCGATGTAATCGGTGTTGAAACAGGCGGTGCGCTTAAAAACGTTATCGCAGTTGCTGCAGGAATTATTAAGGGAATGAAACTCGGCGATAATACTCTGGCGGCGCTTATCACAAGAGGTATGAACGAGATGTCGCGTTTGGGTGAGGCTCTTGGCGGTGAAAAAAATACTTTTGCAGGGCTTTCGGGTATCGGTGACTTGGTTGTTACCTGTACTTCTGAGCATTCGCGAAACCACTCTTTCGGCAAGCTTATCGGCAAAGGAATTTCTACTGAAGAGGCGAGAAAAGTAGTAGGAACTGTAGAGGGTTATTATGCGACCGAGGCGGCAAAGAGGCTTGCTGATAAATACGATGTCGAAATGCCAATTGTCAATGAATGTTACAGGGTTTTATATGAGGGTATGGACGCCCGTATTGCAATAAAAAACCTTATGACAAGAGATAAAAAGAAAGAAAACTTTTAGTTTTTTCAAAAAATGTTGAAATTTCTTGCAAGATATAATATAATTATCTATTATTAAGATTTTTAAAATATTCGGAGGCTGAAAATGGCTGATAATAAAAAGTTAGTAGAACAGATTACCTCGATGGATGAGGATTTTGCTAAATGGTATACTGATATCTGCAAAAAAGCAGAGCTTATTGAGTATACAAGCGTTAAGGGTTGTATGGTTATCCGCCCTTATGGCTACGCAATCTGGGAGAATATCGTTGATATTCTTGATAAAAAGTTTAAAGAAACAGGGCATGAAAATGTTTGTATGCCAATGTTTATTCCTGAATCGCTTTTGCAGAAAGAGAAAGACCATGTTGAAGGTTTTGCGCCTGAAGTTGCTTGGGTAACTCACGGCGGTAGCGAGCCTTTGGAGGAAAAGCTCTGTGTTCGTCCTACTTCTGAAACACTTTTCTGCGAGCATTATAAGAATATTATTCAGTCATATCGCGATCTGCCTAAGCTTTATAACCAGTGGGTTTCTGTTGTTCGTTGGGAAAAGACTACCCGTCCTTTCCTTCGCTCAAGAGAGTTCTTATGGCAGGAAGGACATACAATTCACGCAACCGCTGAAGAGGCAATAGCTGAAACAGAGAAAATGCTTAATGTTTACGCTGACTTCTGCGAACAGGCACTTGCTATGCCTGTTGTAAAAGGTAAAAAGACTGAGTCTGATAAATTTGCAGGTGCAGTTTCTACTTATGCTATTGAGGCGCTTATGCATGACGGCAAAGCGCTTCAGGCTGGTACTTCTCACTATTTCGGCGATGGTTTTGCAAAAGCTTTTGAAATCCAGTATTCGGATAAACAGAATAAAAAAGCTTATCCGCACCAGACTTCCTGGGGTGTTACTACTCGCCTTATCGGTGCAATTATTATGACTCACGGTGATGATAACGGTCTTGTTTTGCCGCCTGCAGTAGCACCTATTCAGGCAGTTATTATCCCTGTTGCTCAGCATAAGGAAGGCGTACTTGATAACTGTAACGCGCTTTATGATAGATTAAAAGATAAATTCAGAGTTAAGCTCGATGACTCTGACAACTCACCCGGTTGGAAATATTCCGAGTATGAGATGAAAGGTGTTCCTGTTCGTATCGAAATGGGACCGCGCGATATTGAAAACGGCGTTTGCGTTGTTGTAACACGTCATAACAGAGAGAAAACAGTAGTTCCGATTGAGGATATCGAAACAGTTGTTGCACAGAAACTTAGAGAAGTTCACGACGGACTTTATCAGAAAGCGCTTGAAAACCGCGAAAAACGTACTTATGCTTGTACTACAATGGACGAAATTATAGAGGCGCTCGAGAAAAACGGCGACGGTTTTGTAAAAGCTATGTGGTGCGGTGAAGAAGAGTGCGAGACACGAGTTAAGGAAGTCACCGGTGTTGGCTCAAGATGTATGCCGTTTACTGATGAAAAGATTTCCGATAAATGCGTTTGCTGCGGTAAGCCTGCAAAAGCGCTCGTTTATTGGGGAAAGGCATATTAAAAGGTAATCAGTTATGAACAAGAATGTTATATCTGCACTTTTAGTGTTGCTTTTTATGGTAAGCTGTTTTACATTTTTCAGCGTATCAGCTACAGAGGAAGAGCCCAGCGATAATGTTCAGGCTACAGTAGAAACAACTGAAGCTCCTACAACCACCAAGGCTCCGACAACAACAATTAAAGCTACTACTACAACGACAACTACTACCACCGCTACAACTACTACCACTACAACGACAACCACTACCAAAAAGACAAAGGCTGCTACTGTGGCTGACCCTGTTTATACACGTACAACCACGACTACTACAGCGGCTGAAGATGAGGAAGAAGTGGAGACTGAGGCGGCTGAAGTCGGCACAAAGGAAACAAAAGAAATTCAGCCTACCGAAGAAGAAACAGAGCCTACAACTGCGGCTAAAAATGTTGTCGATTACGGCAGCAGATACCGTCCGCTTAAATGGTTATCACTTGTTGTAATGCTCGGTTGTATCGCGGCGCTTGTTGCGGTGAATGTAAGATACAGAAAGAAATACGGCAAACCTACAAAAAAGTCAGCAGGGACAAAGGCAGGCGCTAAGAGAAAACCTCAGCTTGATACATCAGCGAGATTTACTCCGATGCCTGAAGACAAAGCTTCGGCTGACGAAAATCTTGATAAAACTGCAGTTGTTGACCTTTCTTCATTCAGCAAGAAGCCGAGAGAGGAAGAATTTAAGCCAAAATTGGTTGATGATGATTTCTTCGGCGAGAAAAAACGCAAGGATGAAGATAATTTATTCAGCAGTAAGAAAAACGAAGATGACGATTTGTATATCTAAGTGAAGATAAAAACAGGCAGATTTAAAATCTGCCTGTTTTTTTGTATGCTGTAGAATTAGTGGGATTGGTTGTTATGCAAATTCAATAAAGCTAAGATGGAATTTATGTGCGCGGCGAGTCCCTCGCCTATTCGCCTACGGAAACTTGAATTTTTTTGACATCTACTTCTTTTAAATTGCAATTATCTTTGATTGAGATAGCGGCAGCTGCGCCTGCTGCTTCGCCGAGCGCTATACAAACCGACATAATTCTGAAGTTTGAATGTGCGAGATGGCTGCCCGAAATATTTCTGCCTGAGAGCAGTAAATTATCAATCTTTTTTGGTAGAATACAACCATAAGGAATTGAGTAGTCATCAGGTTGCTTCCATTCGTGCTGAACACCTGTTTTATCAAGACTTGCGCCTGTGAGATTGTGGACATCAAAGTTGAAAAATGCTCTGCGGACTACCCAATCATCGTGAATGCGAGCTTCTAAGATATCGTCGGTTGAAAGCGATTTTAAGCCTTCAAAATGACGAGTTTCGCGGATGCCCAGCAGTGAGCCTTCGCTCATTAACCAGCAGTTTTCATATCCCGGAACGTATTCGTGAAGGAAATCAATAATAGGTCCGATTTGGCTTCGACAGGTCATAAGTCCTTTTGTAGCGCTTTCGGTGTCGGTGCCGTCAATCTCGATTGCGTTTGTCATATTGCAACAAACTGTACCGGGAGTCGGCTGGCGGTAAAGAAGAACGTGACCGGCAGGGAATGGGATTTTTTCTTTGGCGAGCGCCTGCAATTCTCCTTTTTCCGTCTCAACTTTTGTTTCAAAGCTTCCCGGGAAAACAGCTCTTTCATAATCGACACCGCCGATTTTGAACATAAGTGTGCAAGGCTGCATTCTGCCATCGGTTTCTCTGCCTTTGAAGTAAGGTACGCCTGCGTAAAATGCTACATCGCCGTCGCCGGTTGAGTCGATAACGCGTTTTGCGAGGATAACTCCGCGACCTGATTTGTTTTCAACGATAACACCCTTGATAGTATCATCTTCAACAACCGCGCCACAAACAAAGGTGTAATATAGCACCTTTACGCCTGCCTCTTTTGCCATTTCATCAAGCGTGATTTTCTGTGCACCATGATGGATTTGTGCTAAATTTTTGCCGTCGTTTTTATGTTCCCAACCGAAAGTTTCAACGCATTTTTCATAGGTGCGCTCCCAAATTTCAACCATAATTTTGCTTGAAGAACGTCCGCCCCAATGCGACATCATACCTGCGGTTGCAACACCGCCGAGACAGTCTTGCGATTCAATGACCATTGTGTCAGCGCCGTCGCGTGCCGCGCGAAATGCTGCGCCGATACCTGCAGGTCCGCCGCCGCAGACAAGCACGTCAACTTCTGCTATTATAGGAAGTTCTCGAGACGGTTCTTTATAAGTTTTCATTTTAAATTCCTCCAAAATCGGTATTGATTTTTCATCAGTTTCAGTATATACTGATTTTATCAAAGAAAATACTGTTATTCGGCGCTGTTTTCTTTGAAAAATGGCTTTTTGAGGGTGGAAATGAATAGTGAGATTTTAAAAGATATAACATCTTATATGCTTTTTCTGCGTGAAAACGGCTTTTCGGTGACGGTGAGCTGTTTTGATAAAGTGCTTGATGCGCATCTGCCGACATTGCTTAAATATGAGGTGCATCAACAGGCAGTTTGTGCTTATTTAAAGGCGAATCCTCTTACTTGCGGAAAGTGCCCGCAAAATAAGCGAAAATTAGAGAAAAGAAATCCGAACGAGCCTTACTATTCCTGTTGCTATGCAGGAGTAGAGGAATTTGTTGTGCCGATTATTGACGACGACCATCTTTTGTGTTGTGTAAATGTATCGGGCTACCGCGGACAGATGAAAGTGTCCGCGTATCTCGCTAAAAAGTACGAAAAAAAGCTAGGACAGCATTTTAGGTATCTGTATTCACAGCTGAATAGTGAAGTGCCTAGTGAAGAAAAAGTTTTACAGGCGGTAAAACCGCTTAATTATATGTTTAAAGAGCTTAAAAAAGAGTGCTTGCGCTTGGAAGACGAGCAGAACGCTTCTACGCAGATTTACCGACAGGCGCTGAAATTTATTTACGATAATTATATGAATGATTTTACGCTTGAAAGTATGGCTAAGGCGCTGGCATTTTCTCCGTCGTATCTGCGACATAAGTTTACCGAACAATCGGGCAAAACAATCGCGCAGACGGTGAACTCGGTAAGGCTTTCTCAGGCGGCGGTGTTGCTGAAAACGACAAATTTATCAATTACTCATATTGCAACCGAGTGTGGTTTTTGCGACGGTAACTATTTTTCGACAGTATTTAAGAAAAAGTACGGAGTAAGTCCGAAAGATTATAGAAAAGAGCTTTGATGGGCGAATATGATAGTGAAGATTTGTAGGGATAAGTTAAAAATAACAGCATTATGACCTTTGCAAGACTTTAAAGCCTTTAGTCAAAGGGCACAATGCTTTGCTCTACAAAAGATTATCGAAAAACTTAAATTCGAGCAAATTCATAAAGCATATCTAATCGAAAAGACAATTTGCGCTAGGTTAGTGTTGCGCACCGTTAGCTAATCTTACCAAAAGCATTACGGCGTTTTAAATAATGCCGTGAATTTCACACAGCTTATGCCGTAATGCCGGGGATTTTTAAGTGTACTCCCTTAAATGTCCTTCGGTTACCTTGTGACAAGACAAGGTAATGCGCTGAACGGCGCAACAAAATATTTTTTAATAAAAGAATTATTTATGTTACTTTGTTTCGCGACAAAGTAACGATGGAAATAAAACAACAGCAATAAATCCCCGATTCATTTGAATCGGGGATTTATCTTACATCTGTTCGGGTGCGTCGATTTTAAGTAGGTCGAGCACGTTTTTGATAACTGTTTTTGTAGCGATGCAAAGCTGTAATCTTGCGTTTCTTAAATTCTCTTCTGCCGATTTTACCGGGCAAGCATTGTAGAATTTATGGAAAAGCGTTGCAAGAGTGATTGCATAACGTGTGATTACTGATGGGTTGTATTCTTTGGCTGAGTTGATAATCTCACCGGTGTAGCTTGCGATATGTCGGATAAGCTCGCGTTCTTCCGAAGAGCTCAAGCAGTCAAGCTGCTCTGCGGTAAGTTCTACAGGCTCGATTTTCTGAGCTTTTAAGTTGCGCAAAATTGAGCAGATACGAGCGTGAGCATACTGGACATAATAAACAGGGTTCTGTGAGCTCTCAGAAATTGCAAGGTCGAGGTCAACCTCTAAATGTGAGTTCGGCTCGCGTAGATTAAAGAAAAATCTTGCCGCATCAATCGGCATTTCATCAAGCAAGGTTGAAAGAGTGATTGCTTTACCCGAACGCTTTGAAAGCTTATAGGTTTCGCCATTTTTAACAAGGCGTACCATCTGCATAATCAGCATTTCGAGGCGGTCAGGATTAACACCGAGTGCTTCCATAGCCGCTTTCATTCTTGGAATGTAACCGTGGTGGTCAGCACCGAGCACATCGATAGCAATATCAAAATTACGGTTTACTAATTTGTCATAATGATAAGCAATATCAGGAACGAAGTAGGTCGGGATACCGTTGTCACGAATTAAAACTCGGTCTTTTTCGTCACCGAAATCCGTGGATTTAAACCAAAGCGCACCTTCTTTTTCGTAGGTATGACCGCTTGAGATAAGCTTGTCAACGATTTCCTTAACGGCGCCTGAGTTATGAAGCTCCGACTCGTGATACCAGCGGTCATAGATAATTCTGTATTTTGCAAGATCGTCTTTAAGTCCTTGGATATTCTTAGGAAGAGCAAAGTCGCAGAGCGCAGTTCTGCGTTCCTCGCTGTCAGCGGTTACGTATTTGTCGCCGTTAATCTCTGTAAATGCTTTTGCATGGTTGATAATATCTTCGCCGAGGTATGCGTCCTCAGGCATTTCAATGCTATCATCAAAGAGCTGTAAATATCTTGTTTCAAGAGAGGTCTTGAATTTCTCAATCTGATTACCTGCGTCGTTTACGTAAAATTCGCGTTTTGCATCAAAACCTGCTGCACCGAGCACCGCCGCGAGGCAGTCGCCGAGCGCACCGCCGCGGGCGTTACCTATATGCATAGGTCCTGTCGGGTTTGCGCTTACAAACTCAACTAAAACGCTTTTTCCTTCGCCGTAATTTGATTTACCGTATTCAGCACCTTTTTCAGCCACATCCATCAATATATCGCTGTAATATCTGTCAGCAAGTGTGAGGTTGATAAATCCGGGACCTGCGATTTCAACTGATTTAATATAGGTACCCTCAGTATCGAGATTTTCACAGATTGCGGTTGCGATATCGCGCGGAGATTTTTTGAAAACTCTTGCGCTTACCATTGCCGCGTTTACTGCGTAGTCGCCGTGTGTTCTGTCGTTAGGGATTTCAATTTTAAACTCAGGGATTTCACCCTCACACAAGGCACCGTTTTCCTGAGCGGTTTTGATAGCTTTTTTAACGGTTTCAATTATGTTTTTTTCTACTTCAAAAACTTTTAAAGACATTTTATATGTTCCTTTCGGTTAAAATTCAAATTCAAGTTCAACCTTAAAATCGGTTGATTCATCTGATAAATCAGGGAGTGTGTATTCAAGATAAACTCTGCCGCGTTTGTTATCGTGTTTGAAGAGGGCGGTTTTACCGAGAACGGTAAAGGTGTTTTCTTCTCCCATAATTCCCTGTGATTTTTCGCCTGCTCTTACGGGTACTTTAAGCTCGTAATACGGAGAGCGTCGGATAAGAAGAATTTTGTCCTCGGTAATTATCATTGAGGTTTTATTACCTTCGTTATCGCTGTGAGTAATCAGCACTCTGCCGTCTTTTTCGCGGAAAGCACCTTCGCCTTTGATTACATTGACAGGATTGCCTGTCGAGATGCTGGTTATTTTAAGCCTAATCTTCTTTTCCATAATTCTCGATTCCGATTTGCTTGATTTCACTGTTTATTTCTGATTGCAGAAATCTTTCAGCGGTGGTTCTAAAGCCCTGAGGGCTGTCAGAAACAAAATATTTCTGCGTAGCTTTGTTTTTCTCGTCTGAAAGCATATCATTTTCTTTCAAAATCTTTGCGGCTTCGCTTGCAGTTGCGCCACCTGAGCTGATAAGCCTTACATTTTTGCCCATAACGCGCGCGATAGTGCCCGAGATAAGCGGAAAATGAGTACAACCTAGAATCAAGGTGTCAACATCAGCTTCGATAAGCGGTTGTAAATATCTTTTTGCGGTGAGGTAGGCTACCTCGTCGTCATCGGCAATCCAACCCTGCTCGACAATTGAAACGAAGAGCGGACAGGCTACTGAAAAAACTTCAATTTCGCTGTCAATCGCATTGATAGCTTTTTGATAAGAATTGCTTGCAACGGTGGTAGAAGTCCCGATTACACCGATTTTTTTGCTCTTTGTAATGCTGACTGCCGCTTTTGCTGAAGGCTCAACAACACCTAAAAACGGCACGCCGAGGTCTTTGCCTGTATCATAAGCAACGGAAGAAACCGTACCGCAGGCGGCGATTACCATTTTCACGTCGTTTGAGAGTAAAAATGCTTCGTCCTGCTTTGCATATTTCAAAATAGTGTCGCGGCTTTTTGTGCCGTAAGGCACTCTGCCGGTATCACCAAAGTAGACTATGTTTTCATTCGGCATAAGGTCAATAAAATCTTTCACAACCGAAAGACCGCCGAGTCCCGAGTCAAAAATGCCGATAGGACGATTATCCATCTATCAGAACTCCCTTTCTTACTATATAAGTATAATATTATCCAAATAATTGTATCATATTACGGCTGAAGTTTCAATGTTTTTTTGCTTTCGGCGGAAGTTATCAAAATTTTTATATCATTTGAACAAAAAAAGTCTGTTTTTACTATTAAAGATGACAAATATATCTAGGATAGTGAATTTTGGTGTTGAAAAATTCAGGGTTTTATGATAAGATATAGTTAACAATATGTGCTATTATGTGCAAAAAATATTTTAAGGAGAAGATAATATGAAAAAACTTTTATCTTTAGTTCTTTCTCTGATTATGGTATTATCTGTTGTTCCGGCTTTTGCTTTTTCGGTAGCCGCTGAATCAGAAGTATCAGATTTAACCAGAGATTGCGAGCATTCTTTTACAAATTATGTTAATGTTGATGTTGACTATATGTGTAAAGAGGATTGCCCAAATCGAACAGAAGAAAATCCAACCGGTTATATTGCTCAGGTTGCTGACTGTGATAAGGGCTGCGGTTCTGTAAGCTTTATTTGTGAAGGTGAAGAAAATCTTATAGTAACCAAAGAGGCTGTTGAGCCAACATGTATAGAAAAAGGCGCTACAGCTGAGAAGGTTTGTCCTGATTGTAATCAGGTTATCATTCCTAGCCAGTCCATCCCTGCAAACGGTCATACATACGGTGAGACTGATATTATTGAAGATTCAGACTTCTTTAACGAAGGTGTAGGTGTAAAGACCTGTACAGTTGAAGGTTGCGGTTATGAAAAAGAGGTAGTTATTCCGATTAAGACATTCGGCGAAACTACAGTTGCTATCATCGGCGACTATGAAAATCCGCAGACGTTTGACTCGCTTTTCGGCGACGGAAGTGCTTACGAAGCTGCTGAGGAAGGCGACGTAATCATTCTTGTTAAAGATGTAAAATTAACTGAAACAGCAACTATTGATAAGGATATAGTTATTGACCTTGTAGGTCATACTTTAACTTCTTCTGTCAGCACACCTCTTACAGCTGACGCTGATATTACATTCAGAAGCACAGCTACAGGTCTTGATGCTGAGGAGAAATCCGAAACCAAGGGTAAAATTAAATTCAGCACTACTCTTGTAAAGGGTTCAGCAGTTACAACTTTTGATAATATCGAAGCTACTGCTTCTGCAAATGTATCAATTTTTACACCTGATTCATCAGGCGATGCTGAGCTTGTAATCAAAGATTCTAAGTTCACAGTTTCAAATACAGGTACAAAAATGGCTCCGCTCACATTTACCAGCGGTGTAGTTAAGGTTGACGTTGAAGATTCAACTTTACAGAGTGGTACTAACGGCGAAGGTATCTACTTTAACTCAACAGGCGTTACCGGTACATTTAAAAATGTTATCTTCTACAAACAGTCTAACTCAGCTGTTACAGTTACAAAAACCGGCGCTGACGGTATCGTGTTTGATGGTTGTACATTCAAACAGTGGGGTTGGGATAATGTTACTGTATTCTATATGACAGGCGGTACTGCAACTCTTACGGGCGGCTCAGTAGTTGACGGTGATAACAGACCAAACGTTGTTCTTTCTGTAACCGGCGGTAATTTAACAATTGATGGTGCAACTATCAAAGGAAACAAGCCTGACTCAGGAAAATATCTTACTTCTATAACTGCTACAAAAGGCGTGGATATTAAGAAAGCTGCATTTATAAAAGGTTATAAAACAAGCGGCAGCACTAAAATCTACAACGGTTCTTTCTACAGCACAGCAAATGCAGCTAAGTTCTGGAATGCAATTGCTGATGAATGTGCAGTTTATTCTGTTGCTGATACAACAAGCGGTGAGTACGCTTTTGAATTTGAATCAGATGTAACAAGCAATAATATGATCTATGTAAACGCTTGTGCTCATGATGAAATCGAAACTGATATCGCAGGTGCAACTGTTTGTACCAGCAGTAGCTCATGTAAACATTGCGGCGGCGTTTGGGAGGCTTATCAGCATATCGGTGAAAGCGGCGAAGCTTATGACGGTTACGGTTTTGATGAAAACGGTCACTGGAAAGCTTGCTCAATCTGCGGCGAAAAAGACCCGAACAATTCTAAGGTAGAAGATCACAAAGGCGGTACAGCAAGTTGTGGTTCAAAAGCAATCTGTGAAGTTTGCGGCAACGGTTACGGTAGTGCGCTTGAGCACAAATTCCTTACCGAGGAAGAAATCGAAGAGAAGAATACTCAGGCTTTTGAAAAGAATATGGAAATCTTAGAATTATGGTTCAGCCTTGAAGACGAAGAGTTAACTGAAGATGAAATTGCTGATATTTCTGCTCAGATTGAAGAAAAAGAAGCTGAGCTTCAGGAATTTATGGATTCTTACATCGGATATGATGAAGAGAGTCATTGGTACATCTGTCAGAATGAAGGCTGTACCGAAAAGAGTGGCGAAGCTGAACATAGCGGAGAAGCTATGTGTGGCTCTAAAGCAATATGTGATGAATGCGGTCAGGAATTCGGTGAAGTACTCGAACATAACTTCGCAGAATATGTTTATGATGAAAACGCAGGCTGTACAACAGACGGTACTGAAACTGCCGAATGTGAAAACGGTTGCGGCGAAACTGATACAAGATATATCAGCGGTTCAAAGCTCGGACATAGCTGGGTAGTATCAAAAGGTTATGCAGCTACATGTTCAAGCCCAGGTCTTACTGACGGTTCTTACTGTGAGCGTTGCTCTCAGGTAAGAGAAGAGCAGGAAGTTATTCCGATTTCTAAGAATGCTCATATCTGGGATCAGGGTGTAATTACTGTTGAAGGCGATTGCTCAACAGATTGTATCTACACTTATACATGTACACTCTGTAAAACAACTGCTACTCATAACTTTGGTAAGGTTGCAAATAAACATACTTACTCAAATGCTTACACATTAGATTCTGTTGCAACATATTTTGCAGACGGCTCTAAAGCTAAGTATTGTATAAAATGTAAGAAAGCTAAGACCAGCGTGACTTCAATTCCGATGCTGACACTCGGAAAGGTTACTTTGGCTAAAGCTTATAAGAAAGCTAAGAAAAAGGTTACTATCAAATTCGGTGCTGTAAGCGGCGCTACAGGATATGAAGTATATATCCAAAAGAATGGCAAGTGGAAGAAATATAAGACCACTACCAAGCTTAAAATGGTAATCAAAAAGCTTACTGCAGGCAAAAAGTACAAAGTAAAAGTAAGAGCTTATGTTCAGTCAGGCTCAAACATCAAGTACGGCGCATTCAGCAAGGTTAAGACTGTTAAATGCAAGGGTAAAGCCAAAAAATAATTTAGTTTTAAAAGCAGGAGTGGATTAAATCCACTCTTGCTTTGCTGTATACCAATAAAAACTGTATATCTACAACAAAAACGGACTTGGTGTTTGTAAAATCAAACCCCAAGTCCGTTTTATCTTAAAAATTAATGTAAAAACGAATCGTTATAGTTATCGATACATTCTTTTATAATTCTAATGGCGTCTTCATCACCTTTTACATCTTTAACTTCGGTAGGAACGCCTTCGAGAGCTTTGTAAACCTCGAAGAAGTTTGAAACTTCTTCAAAAATGTGTTTCGGGAGCTGATGAATTGAATCATAGCAGTTGTAAGAAGGGTCACGCACAGGAACTGCGATGATTTTTTCATCATATGCCTCGCCGTCTGTCATTTCGAGAACACCGATAGGCTTACATTCAACTAATGTCAGCGGAATAATTTCCTCCTGACAAAGAACAAGTACGTCCAAAGGGTCTTTATCATCAGCATATGTACGCGGAATAAAGCCGTAATTTGCAGGATAATGGGTTGAGGTATAAAGCACACGGTCGAGACGGAGAAGACCTGTATCTTTATCAAGCTCATATTTATTTTTACCACCCTTTGAAATCTCAATTACAGCGGTGAATTTTTCGGGAGTAACTCTGTCGGCGCTTATATCATGCCATATATTCATAAAACTGTTTCCTTTCTTGATTTTTATTAATTATAACAAAGTATTTATCAAAAAGCAATGCTTAAAACTTCACTTTTTCACTTTAAAAAACTGTATTATTTTTCTCATCAGATAAAAATTTGCCATGCTTTTTAAAATGGATGTAATCCTCTTTCGGCGGTACTCCGAAAAACGAAGAATAGCAACGGTAAAAACCTGAATAGTCCATATATCCGCAGATTCGGCTGATTTCAAGAAGAGTTATATTCTGGTATTTCATAAGCCATTTAGCATGCCACATTCTCAGTGAGCTGATTGTTTTGTGAAAAGGCATTGCGTAAAACCTGTTAGTAACCTTATCAAGATACCACTTTGATATATTGAATTTTTCGCATACCTGGTCGGCAGTTATATTAGTAAAACAGTTGCTTGTAATGTAGTCATAAATTTTAATATCATATTCTTCCGAGCTCATAGATGAACGGGTAAGATTTTTTATATCAAAAATTATATTAAGCCTTGTTATCAGCAGAGATACTGCTGACTGATAATAAGTAAAGCCGAGGTTTCTTTCAAGATAAATTTTCAAGGACGAAACAATACTGTTGTAAACCGAAAAATCTGTAAAATCTTCATTTTTATAGATATTGAATTCACCTTTATTTCGGCTGTCAAATACCCTCAGGAATTTATCATCTCCCTTTGCGGTTTTAAAAAGATTCTGATGAAAGGATATGAATATGAGATTGGTTGTCGAATCACCCGGATAGCCTTTAAGCCTAAATTCTTCGTAAGGCTTTAAAACAAAAATATCGCCGTTTGTAAGAGAATGGCTTTTGTTTTCACACATCATATCTACATTGCCGTTTAAAACCATACATATCTGATAATCGGCAAGATATTCTCTGCCGTAGAACATTGATGTTTTCTTAAACTGAACATTGAAAAAATGAACAGTAAGCTCAGGGTCATAAAACCCACTGGAATAAGAAATAAAATCGTTCTTCATAATTTTCACTCCTCAATTATATTTTAACATATTTTAAAAAAATAACAACAGATATTTGTTCA
Source organism: Acutalibacteraceae bacterium (assembly GCA_045122755.1). Taxonomy (GTDB): domain Bacteria; phylum Bacillota; class Clostridia; order Oscillospirales; family Acutalibacteraceae; genus RUG11462. The sequence continues at coordinate 22,312 of JBGVHY010000082.1, forward strand.
GCATTTGTTACAAACCTCGCTCTAATTTCGCAATGTTTTTCACAGAATGTCGCAATTGTGTTTGTTGCTGTCTGCAAATTATAATTATATTGTTAAAAAATATTAAAAAAGGAGAAAAACCATGAAAAGATTAGCAACAATCCTAACATTGTTATGCTTTGTTTTAAGCCTTTGCATAGGCGGCATAACATCAGCAGAAAACTCAAGTTCAACCTATGGATATCTTGTCGGTATCGGCGATTCCTGGACAAACGGTATGGGCGCAACCAATGTGTCAACTGAAAACTTTGTAAAAGTTGCGGCTGATACACTCGGCTGGCAGTATTACAACGGCGGTGTCAGCGGCTGGTACGTTGATAACACTGCAAACAGTATCAAACCATCAACCGAAGCAGGCGGTGTTGATGCAACTCACGCTGCAATGGTCGATGCAGACGTAATCGTATGCCACGCAGGTACAAACGATTTCTGCTCAACAACATATTATATTGATATGGTCAAAGCCGGAAATACTACATTTGATGCTCAGTTCAGTGCACTTAAAAATGTATATATTTCAAGAATAAAAGGCATTGTGGATTATATTAAATCATACAACCCTGATGCTCTTATTCTTATGGCAAATATGTGGTGCAGTTATGAGGAAACATTCTCTGACAGACTTTCAGAAATCACAGATGAAACAACTGATGATGAGTTGACTGAGATTTACGAGGATACATACAACTATTACAGACTTATGTATACAAAACTCGCAAACGAAGAGCTCGCAGCACTTGCTGATACATATGATAACTATGTGCTTTTTGATGTTGACAGCGCAATCGGTGTTGCGCCAACAGAGTACACAGCTACTGAAAACATCAGCAACCGTCATCCAACCACAGCAGGTTACAAAGCTATGGCTGATGAAGCTGTAAGTCTTATCAGAACTTTCTACGGTGAAGAATCACCTACATTTGTTCATACAGCAACAACTGTTTCTGATGCAACTACTGCCCAAATCGAAGAAAAAACAACAACCACAACTACTACAACAACTGAAGCTGCTACCGAAGCTACACCGAGCGAAGGCGACTACAAATATGTGTCAGTTTCAGATTTTGAAGATGGTACATATTCAAGCTTCAGCAAAGAATGGTTCGGCGGTTTAAGCGTTGTAGAGGATTCAACATATGCAAACCCTGAAACAGGAAGCACAAAAGTACTCAAAGCAACATGTAACAATATCGGTTATGA
>JBGVHY010000083.1:0-4006 GCA_045122755.1 Acutalibacteraceae bacterium
AAGAAGAAAATCACCGCGCCGATAGGAATTCCGTAGCGATGGCGGTAACGGTTTACTATAAAAGGCAGACCGATTTTTTTCTCAATTTTAAGCACCATACAGGATTTTTTCGCTAATTTGCGGATATGCCTGTAATCATTTATGTGCATACAACCCGATATTTCGTTAACGTTTACTTTCGGATTCCAGACATCGATATTTTCCTTTGCACAAAGGTTTAAAAATCGCTCCGGAAACACACCTGTGCCGACGAATTTAACATAACCGGTTATGTTTTTATAAACTTTAAGCATAAACATTTAACAAGACCCCTAATGTCTCTTGGTATTTTAAAAGAGAATCCCTTTGTTAGCCTGCGACTGCCACATTTCTTTGACAAGTGAGGCTTACAAAGAGGTCATCTGCGACGACAGCTTAATTCTCAAACTCAACTTTTTTGATTTTGCCTGTTATTACAGCGCTTTCGCGATTAAGCGAATTTATCGAAAGATTTTTGCCGAAGAAAGCTATAATGCCTGTACCTGTATTAATTTTTATTTTTTCGTCGCTGTATTGCAAAACGGTGCATTTGCAGTCGATAAGCGCCCGTTCGTCCGATTGCAGTTCAACTCTTGCACCGCCTGAGAGCAGACCTTCAGGTAGGTCGAGATAATGATTGATTTTATTAAGTCCGCGTTTTACATTTTTCAAAAAATCACCGCCTTTTAATCAATGATATGTTTAAAAAGCTTGTAATTATACTAAGGAGTAAGATATGAAAAAATTTAAAGTGATTTTAATTTTAATTGTATTTGTTTTGTCGTTTATTTCGCTTTTTACTTGTTATGACTGCGTTGCAAAAGGTGTGACCTCGGGATTGTATCTTTGCTCTGATGTGGTTATTCCGTCACTTTTTCCTGTTCTGTGTATAACCTCCTGCTTTGCCAACAGCGGTGTGATAAATATTTTCGCTTGTCGCCTTGAAAAAATTTCAAAAAAGCTTTTTAATGTGAGCGGTTATTTTATTCCTGTTTTTCTACTTAGCCTTGTGTCAGGCTATCCAGTCGGCGCTTCGCTTTCGCAAACACTTTATAAAAACGGAAGAATTTCTTTACATGAACGCAATAATATAGCTTGTGTATCCTGCTCGGCAGGTCCCGGATTTATACTTCTCGCGACAGGTGTCGCACTTCTTCATTCCTATGAATGCGGCATAGTACTGCTTGTCTGTCATCTGCTGGCAAGCGTTACGGTAGTGGTGATTATCTCACGATTTTTTAGATATACCTACTTTTTTGAGAGTAAAAAAAATAATATCTGTCTTGGTGATGCGCTGGTGATGGGAGTCAGCTCAGCCACAAGCTCGATTCTTTCAATCTGCGCGTATACGGTTATTTTCTCGGCGGTTGTAAATGTGCTTTCGGGATTTTTAAAAAACACAGTATTTTATCTGCCGATTGTGTCATTACTTGAGGTTACAAATGCTGTTTATGCCCTATCAAACGAGAGCGTTCCGCTTCCTGTTATCGCAGCGGTATTAGGCTTCGGCGGTTTCTCGGTGATTTTTCAGATTTCATCGGTGCTTGGGAATGACCGACCGCCGATATCAAATATAATTGTTATAAGACTTTTACATTCTGTCGTTTCTTTTATCTTTTGCAGTATTGTGTTAAATTTTTTCGATATAACAGTTCCTGTATCAAATGCAGTTTTAACGGCTGAGAAATATTCAAGCGGTAATTTTCTTTTTTCATTTTCGCTTATTTTATTGCTTGTAGTGTTTTTAGGCTTCTTTAGTAAGCTGATAAAAAGGGAAAAATTTGAGTTTATTTAAATTAATGTGGATTTTTTTAAGTGTTTATGTTAAAATGAAATAAACACTTAAAAAGGAGCGGTTTGAATGGGTAAAAAACTTTACGGCAAGGGAATAGTGCCTGCCTGTGCTTATTGTATGAAAGGCAATTCGGCGTCGGATAATAAGAATATCCTCTGCCTTAAAAAGGGCATTGTAAGTCCTGATTACCATTGCCGCAGATTTAAGTATGACCCATTGCGTCGAATACCGAAAATTCCACCTGAGCTTGAAAAATTCACCGCTGAGGATTTCAGTATAGAATAAACAAACCGCCCAAAGGGCGGTTTTTAATTTGTAAACATTTTATAAAGAATTATTGTAATTATTGACATAACCAAAGGGTGAAAGTAAAATATAATTAATATGGAATGATAAGGAGTCGGGATATGGATAAGAAACTAAAACAGGCGCTTATAATCGTTGCTTTCGGCGTAGGGCTCTACGCGGCGCTTATGAATCTTGGCGTTGTATGGCAAGGCGTAAAAAGCGTTTTCAGTATGTTTTTGCCGCTTCTTGCAGGTTTGATTGTCGCATTTATACTCAGCGTGCCGATGAAAGGATTTGAAAATCTTATAACAAAAATATTCAGTAAGGCAAAGCATAAGCCAAATGAAAAAGCGCTCCGTTTATCAGGATTTTTGCTTACACTTTTATCGGTGGTTCTTGTTATTGTTCTGGTCTGCACTCTCGCAATTCCTGAAATTATTTTATCTGTAAAAAGCATCGTCCAAACGGTACAGCAAAAATGGCCCGAATGGATGGAGCTGTTAAAGAGCTATAATATCAATACCGATCGGATTACCGAACTGATTTCAAGCATTGATTTAAACAAGCTTACCTCAACGCTGACAGGCAGCGCAAGTGTTTTCTTAGGCTCGGTTGTTGATGTTTCGGTTTCTATTGTATCAGGGTTTGCAACTGCCGGTATTGCTTTCGTTATCTCGGTTTACGTTCTGCTAAGCAGAAAAGAGCTTGCTCGTCAGAGCAAAAAGGTTATGTATGCTTATATTAAAGACTCTGTTGCGAATAGGATTTTGTATATCGCAAAAATGGTGCAGGATACTTTTACAAAATTCTTATCAGGTCAGTGTGTTGAAGCGGTTATCTTAGGCGTGCTTATTTTTATCGCTTTCAGCATTTTCGGTCTGCCTTATGCAGGGCTTATCGCTGTACTTGCAGCGGTCTGCGCATTTATCCCTTACGTCGGCGCTTTTGTAGCTTGCGCTCTCGGTACATTCTTAACGCTGATTTCCGATCCTTCCAAAGCGCTTCTCTGCGTTATAGTTTATCTCGTTGTGCAGTTCATCGAAAACCAGTTTATCTATCCGCACGTTGTGGGCAACTCAGTCGGCTTGTCTGCTTTGTGGACGCTTTTAGCAGCACTCATCGGCGGCGAATTATTCGGATTATTCGGTATGATATTCTTCATCCCAATAACCGCTGTGATTTATACATTGGTTAAGGAAAACGTAAATAAACGCGTAGCAAAGGTTAAAAAAGAATTACATTGAAATAAATCTATATTTTGCCTTGACAAATACTGATTTTTTTGGTATTATGTCAAGGCTGAATATTTGTGGATGTGGCGGAATTGGCAGTTTTCGTTTTGACCGCTGCCTGCGGCAGATTAAGGGAGAAAACGAAAAACGCCGCGGTCAAAAATGTGCGAAGCGAATGCGAGCGATAACGTTTTTGGGCACCGCAAGTGAGCGTAGCGCGTCGGATATTGTGCTATGGTCTTATGCAGATATAAGCTCTTAAAATTCAATATATATGCGGGTGTGGCGGAATTGGCAGACGCGCTAGACTTAGGATCTAGTGTCAATCGATGTGCAGGTTCAAGTCCTGTCACCCGCACCAAAAAAATGCCCCTTTTAACCACAACGGTTTTAAGGGACATTATTTTTATTTAAGCACATTTAAAGATTTTATAAAATCTAACAAAATTTAATCGTAACTAACAAAAGCATCAATTTGCACTTTGTTGATGCAGTGTATAAGTCATAGATCAAGACACCAAACCTTTCAAATAAAAGGTTTGGTGCTTTTTTTGTACTGTCTGCACAAATTGGGTCAGCACTTGCCCTAAAAATATAAATTGATATATTTTACAGTTTTGACCGTAACTTTAACAGGCTTCATTCAGCGTGGTTGACCAAGTTATGATTGGTC
>JBGVHY010000084.1:0-4604 GCA_045122755.1 Acutalibacteraceae bacterium
TAAGCTATATGAGCCTTCGGCGAAAAGATGATTGATATCCAAATAATTTTATTCAAGTCATCTTTATGCCTTAAGGTATATATAAGCTATATGAGCCTTCGGCGAAAAGATGATTGATATCCAAATAATTTTATTCAAGTCATCTTTATGCCTTAAGGTGTATATAAGCTATATGAGCCTTCGGCGAAATGCTTGATTAATACGCAAAAGAAAATATGTAGGGGAGGGGTTCTACTCCTCCCGTTCTAATATTGAAAGGATTTTTATATTTTATGAAAAAACCTGTTACTTTAATAATTATGGACGGTTTTGGCTGGGTGCCTGAGCAGGCAACAGGCAATGCTATCGTTGCTGCCAACAAGCCGAATATCGACCGTTATATGAAAGAATATCCTTGGACAACCATCGGCGCTTCGGGTATGGACGTTGGTCTTCCTGACGGTCAGATGGGCAACTCTGAGGTAGGTCACACAAATATGGGTGCAGGCCGTATCGTTTATCAGCAGTTGACTCTTATTACAAAGTCAATTCGCGACGGCTCAATGCTTGAGAATGAAGTTCTCGTTAAAAATATGAGAAAAGCAATTGATAACGGCAAGGCTATTCATCTTATGGGTCTTGTTGGCGAAGGTGGAGTTCATTCACATAGCGACCATTGGTTCGGCGTTATGGAAATGGCTAAGAAAATGGGTGCTGATAAGCTTTATCTTCACTGCATTACCGACGGTCGTGACACCGACCCGCACGACGGAAAGCAGTTCATTCAGGATTTACAGGACAAGATTGATGAAATCGGTCTCGGCGAAATCGCAACTGTTGCAGGTCGTTACTACGCAATGGATAGAGATAACAACTGGGACAGAGAAGAAAAAGCTTACGCTGCATTCGTTTATGGCGAAGGCGACAAAGCGGCTAACTGGCAGGAGGCTGTTGACAACAGCTATGCTAAAGATGTTACTGATGAATTTATCGTTCCTTGCGTAACTTGCAAGGGTGGACGAGTAGAAGAAAACGATACAGTTATCTTTATGAACTTCCGTCCTGACCGTGCTCGTCAGATGACAAGAATTTTCGTTGATGATGTATTTGATGGTTTTGAGAGAAGAAACGGACGTTTCCCTGTAAACTTCGTTTGTATGGCTCAGTACGATGCTACAATGCCAAATGTTGAGGTTGCTTATCCACCTGTTGAGCTTAATAATGTTCTCGGTGAGTACCTCGCTAAGCATGGAAAAACTCAGCTTAGAATCGCCGAAACTGAGAAATACGCTCACGTAACATTCTTCTTCAACGGCGGCGTTGAAGAGCCTTATGACGGTGAGGACAGATGCGTTATCCCTTCTCCGAAGGTTGCAACTTACGATTTACAGCCTGAAATGAGCGCTTATCCTGTTGCTGAAGAGTGCGTAAAACGCATTGAAAGCAGTAAATATGATGTTATCATCTTAAACTTTGCTAACTGCGATATGGTAGGTCATACAGGTGTGTTTGATGCGGCTAAGAAAGCGGTTGAAGCGGTTGATGACTGCGTAGGCAAGGTTGTTGATGCGGTAACTAAAGCCGGCGGTGCAGTTCTTATTACTGCTGACCACGGTAACGCTGATAAAATGCTCGTTGACGGCAGCACAACTGACCCGTTCACCGCTCATACAACAAATCCTGTTCCGCTTATTGCTATCGGAACGGAGGCAAAGAGTCTCAAAGAGGGCGGCGTTTTAGCAGATCTTATCCCGACAATGCTCGATGTAATGAATATGGAAAAACCTGAAGAAATGACAGGCAATTCATTACTTGTAAAATAAGAGTACAAAACTAAAAGCGACTGTCTTTTGACAGTCGCTTTTGCTTGTCGTTGACAATTTTATGAGAAAATGATAATATAAAAACAGAATGGAGGTAGTGTAATGAAAAAACTAATATCTTTTATAGCAATTATGGTGTTGTTAGTAACCTTATCATTATCTTATCCGACTGCTTCGGCTAAGACAAAATTTAAAGTTACCGCAACATCAACTACAACCAGCGTAAAACTTAAATGGAATAAAGTAAAGGGCGCTAAGTACTATAAAGTCTACCGCAAAACTGCAAATACTAAATATAGGCTTGTTTGTAAAAAGACAACAAAAAGAAGTTTTACTAACAAAAAACTTAAAAGCGATAAAAAGTATACTTATAAAGTAAAGGCTTTTAAGAAGAATAAAAAAGGTAAGTTTTATAGCTTTAAATCAGCAGTAAAGTCGGTTAAAACTAAGAAAGTAAAAGTACCTCAAACTACCTTTGCAAGCTCGACAAAAGATACTACAACTATGTCTTCAACTTTGAATACTACAACTACCACAGCAACTGTTTCAACTGTTCAACCTACCATTCCAATAACCCCTATAACAACTGAAGCAAAAGGTTACGAAGAATTAGTTAAAGAAGCAAGACTTAGAGAATTGCAACAAGACCCAAGAACTGCTCACGCAACACTTGATGATATAAGAATTGATTATTATTTTGGAACTTTTAATGATTGTATAGTTGTAATGATTGATGACAATTTTACCACGCAAAATTGTTCGTTATATGATATATATGTCGAAGGTATTAAATTTCACTATCCAGACAGTAATCGCGCCATTGCACTTAAGGATGGTGTTTTTTATCAACTCCAACAAGCATACGATAACGGATTTTTAACACTTGAAGATTTACAGACAATTGCCAATACAATGAATGTCAATTGCAAAGAGGATTGTTGTTCTTAGTATTTAAATTTTATATGGAGGTAAAGATAATGATTATTAAAAAAGTAATAGTTTTATTTATTTGTTTATGTGTTTTATTCAATAGCTTTGCATTTGTTAGCGTTGGTGCAGAAAATACACTAATTGAACAAGAAGTTGCTGAAACTGGTGATGTTTCAAAATTAAGTGATGACCAGTTTGATGATAGTACAGTTATTGTAATTTTGAAAAAAGAATATAGTAAGCAGCTAAATGATTTAAGTGAGTTTGATTTTTCAAAGTTAGATTTCATTAATTGGGCGGAAACGAATGATTTAATGAACCCCGATTATGGCAACACTGATGATTTTAGAAGAATTATTAAAATAAAACTAAAAAACAACGGCCGCAAAGAAGTAAGTAATGCAATTGAGAAATTGAGCGAAAGTGATTACATTAAATATGTTGGCCCTAATATGATAGTTGATATTGAGGTTTCTTCGATTCCAAACGATGAGATATTACAGGACCCTACAAATCTCATCCCATATACAAAAATGCAATTATCTGAAGCTTGGGATATTACAACAGGCTCAAGAGATGTAATTGTGGCTAATAATGAGCCAATTGAATATACGCACGAAGATTTAATTGATAACATGTGGCATAATAATAATGAAATTGACGGTAGTGAAGTTGATAATGATGGAAATGGTTATGTTGGTGATTATTATGGATGTAACTTCATATCAAAAAATGGCGATGTTTTTCCAACTGATAACGACCATGGTACTTTTGTTGCTGGTGTAATCGGTGCCACAGGTGACAACAATATTGGAACATCGGGAGTTGCTCAAAAAGTTAGTATTATGTCGCTTGTTATGACATATGATTTATCGAGATTTGCAAAACTTGTAGATTACCTAAATAAGTATAATGTGCCTATTTATAACATTTCAGAAAGATGGTCGGGAGTTTATGATGAAGCTTTTAAACAAGCTTTTGATAATTATAACGGATTGGTTACAATTTCCGCTGGAAATTTAAGTTGGTATGAGGACAGGAACTCTCCTGTTTTGTTTCCTGCTGCCTATGCTGAACATTGTGAAAATATCATTACAGTTGCCGCAACTGATAATAATGATAATTTTGCATACTATTCGCGTTACGATGTGGATAAAGTTGCCGTTGCTGCACCCGGTACATTTACAAGTACCGCTGAAAACAACTCTTATAGAACTGCCGAGGGCACATCGTATGCGGCACCGGTTGTTGCTGGGATAGCAGCATTGATTAAAAGCAAGTATTCACAAGCAACAACAAAACAATTAAAAGATATTATATTAAAAAGTGTAGATGTGTTGCCTTCGTTAAGCGGTAAAGTTTCAACTGGCGGAAGAGTAAATGCGTGTAAAGCATTAAAAATGGTAGCTAACACTAATCCACACCTTGAACTTGATAAAACAAATTGGAGTTTAATACCATACACTGCAACTAGCAATACTTTTATTGTGAGTTCCGATTCTGCATGGGAAATTATTGAAAACGAGGATTGGATTAGCACTTCAATTACAGAAGGTGTAGGTAATGATAGTTTTGAGATTAGTGTTAGCCAGAACGAAGGCGAAACCAGAACGGGTACAGTTAAATTAAGAGCACCTAGTTTAGATGGACACATAGATGTAACAATTACAATTACACAAAAAACCGGCCTTGTTAATGGTTTAGACGGTATATATCAAATTCAAGATGTAAAGTCAGAAAGAGTTTTTGAGTGGTCCGATTCATGCGTTCAGTTGTATGATAAAGAAAACTATTCTCTGTTTCAACAATTTAAATTAAGCCAACAACCTGATAATACATATATTATTTCACAACCAGCGACAAATAAGATTT
>JBGVHY010000085.1:0-8888 GCA_045122755.1 Acutalibacteraceae bacterium
TACCGATAACCTCGTCGCCTTCACCGAGTGTAATCGCCTTAACACCACGGGCTGTACGGCCGAGCGGTCGTGCGTCATTCTCGTTAAATCGGATAGCCATACCCTTTTTAGTAGCAACGATAAGGTCATCATCACCGCTGGTGATATAAGCGAAGCGGAGTTCATCACCCTCATCAAGAGTTACCGCATTTACGCCACCCTTACGGTTGGTTTTGTAAACTGAGAACTGAGAACGCTTAACAACACCGTTTTTAGTGCCCATAACGATGTATTTATCGTCCTCAAACTCACTCATCTTAAGCATAACGGTAACTTTTTCGCCGCTTTCAAGCGGTAGGAGATTTACAATGTTAAGTCCTTTTGAAGTACGGCTGCCTTCAGGGATAACGTAAGCTTTATTATGATAAACTCTTCCCTGATTTGTAAAGTAAAGCACGTGGTCATGAGTTGAGCAGATGAACATATGCTCAGCGTAGTCCTCATCACGTGTGGTCATACCCTTAAGTCCCTTGCCACCGCGGTTTTGCGCATGGTAAGTATCAACAGGGAGACGTTTAACATAACCCATTTTTGTAAGTGTAAGCACGCAATCCTCTTCAGGAATGAGGTCTTCAATATCAACCTCGCCTTCGACATTTGTAATCTCGGTACGGCGGTCATCAGCGTATTTATCGCGGATTTTTAGCGCCTCTTCCTTAACGATTTCAAGAATTCTCTTTTCACTTGAAAGAATATCCTTGTAATCATCGATTTTTGCGTGTAAAGCGTCGAGTTCGCCTTCGATTTTTTCGCGTTCGAGACCTGTTAACTGTGCCAAACGCATATCAACGATGTGTTTAGCCTGAATTTCATCAATCGGGAAACGCTCCATCAAAGCTTCTCTTGCTTCCTGAACGGTTTTTGAACCGCGGATAATCTTAATAACCTCGTCGATATAATCAAGCGCAACTTTAAGACCCTCTAAAATGTGTGCTCTGTCCTGAGCTTTTTTAAGTTCATAACGAGTTCTGCGTTCGATAACGCTTTCCTGATATTTTACATAGTTTGAGAAAATATCTTTAAGGCTGAGTGTTCTCGGAACTCCGTCAACAAGCGCAAGCATAATAACACCGAAAGTTGTCTGCAACTGGGTGTAGCTGTAAAGCTTATTGAGAACAACCTGAGGATTAACGTCTTTTTTAAGCTCAACAACAATTTTCATACCTGTACGGCTTGAGTAGTCGGCTACATCGTCGATACCCTCGATTCTCTTAGAATCGGCAAGCTCAACGATAGATTTAACAAGATTTTTCTTATTAACCTGATATGGAATTTCGGTAATGATAATTCTGAATTTATTATTTCTTTCTTCCTCGATTTCGGCTCTGCCTCGCAAGCAGATTTTGCCTCGTCCTGTTGAATAAGCAGCGCGGATACCGCTTCTACCCATAATGATACCGCCGGTCGGGAAGTCAGGACCAGGGAGGTAGTTGCACATCTCGTCGATAGTGATATCAGGGTTATCTATGTATGCTGCCATACAGTCAACAACCTCGGCGAGGTTATGTGGAGGGATATTAGTAGTCATACCAACCGCGATACCCATTGAGCCGTTTACAAGCAAATAAGGGATACGCGACGGAAGAGTCTGGGGCTCTTTCAAACGGTCATCATAGTTTGATGCGAAATCAACGGTATCCTTATCAATATCGGTAAGCATTTCAACCGCCATTTTGCTCATTCTCGCCTCAGTATAACGGTAAGCAGCAGCCGGGTGACCGTCAACAGAACCGAAGTTACCGTGACCGTCAACCATTTCATAACGCATTGAGAAATCCTGTGCCATACGAACAAGCGCATCATAAACCGACGCATCACCGTGAGGGTGGTACGAACCGAGCACTGCACCGACGATATCCGCACATTTACGGTACGGGTTGTCCGGTGTCAGGTTTCTCTCATACATTGTATAAAGAATTCTTCTGTGTACCGGTTTTAAGCCGTCTCGAACATCAGGTAACGCACGCGATGTGATAACTGACATTGAGTAGTCAAGGAAGGATTTTTCCATTTCATCGACTATTTCGACCGGTATAATTTTTTCGTCTAAACTCAAATTATTCACCTAATTCCTTGTTTTCTTGTGTTTCCGAAGAAACTATATCAGAAAAGTAATTCAGTACTTTTTCAAAGTAAGGTTTATTTTCGGCAGTAAGCACCCTTTTAGGGATTGCCATAAGTCTGCCGTCATCAAGATTTATGATAATATGATTGTCATTTTCAAGCACTCTGTAAACATCTTGCTTTTCTATGTTCCAGTCAGCCTCATACGCTTCTACCACGACATTGATATATTCATCATAAGCGGTAAGCACAGTAACTTCGCCTGTGGTTGACCCTTTTACCGTATTTTCTTCATTTTTGCGATAGCCAAAAAAAGCAAACACATTTACAAAGAAAAGCGCGATAATCAGCGAGTAGGTAACAGGCTGGCTTGGCACAAATGTAAGCACGATAAGTAAAATTGAAACAATTACAATCGCTATCATTTTCTTTTTATAAGGTTTTAACACCCCTGCGGTATAAAGAATTTCTTTAACTTCATCGGGGGATAAAATATATGAAATTTTATTCATTTAAACTCCTTTTTATAAAGCATAAATTCGTGTCATCCTGAGCGAAGTGAAACGAAGTCGAAGGATCTTTAATCTGCCCATCTTTTCGATAAATCTATCCATTCAGGATTAACACTTTCAATTAAAAGGTTTTTCTTTGCTCTTTTCCAACCTTTTAACTGTTTTTCTCTTATAATAGCATATTTTGGTTCGCTATATTCCTCGAAATATACTAATTTATTAACATTATATTTTTCAGTAAAGCCTTTGAATAGTTTGTATTTATGTTCATATATTCTTTTTTGTATATTGCTTGTTATACCTATATACAAAACTTTATTATTCCAATTTGACAATAAATAAACGTAATACATTAAAACTCTCTTTCAAGATCCTTCGACTACGCTCAGGATGACTTTACTTTAGATTACTGTTAATATTTTTGATTATTAATAGGTTTTATAATTGACTTAAATATCGAGATTTTCAACAAATTTAGCGTTTTCTTCGATGAATTTTCTTCTTGGTTCTACTTCATCACCCATCAAGAGAGTGCAAGCAGCATCTGCTTTTTCGGCGTCTTCCATAGTAACCTTGCGCATTGTTCTGAAAGCAGGGTCCATAGTAGTTTCCCAAAGCTGTTCAGGGTCCATTTCACCAAGACCTTTATAACGCTGGATAGCCGCATTTCCGCCGAGCTGCTCGATATACATATCGCGTTCTTCATCCGAGAAAGCATATTTCTTAACTTTACCCTTTTTAACCTCAAACAGCGGCGGCTGAGCGAGATAAATATGACCTGTTGTAATAAGCTCTGGCATATATCTGAAGAAGAAAGTAAGCAAAAGTGTTCTAATATGGGCACCGTCGACATCGGCATCGGCCATAATGATAATTTTGTCATATCTCAATTTTGTGATATCAAATGTATCGCCGATACCTGTACCAAGCGCGATAACAACAGGAGTAAGCTTATCGTTTCCGTAAACCTTATCAACTCTTGCTTTTTCAACGTTGAGCATTTTACCCCAGAGAGGAAGGATTGCCTGAAAGTCTGCGTCACGGCCTTTTGATGCCGAACCGCCCGCAGAGTCACCCTCTACAATGTAAATTTCAGTACGGGATGCGTCTTTTGAGATACAGTCATCAAGCTTGTCAGGCATTCTTGTTCTGCCGATACCGCTTGATTTGCTTCGCTCAAGCTCTCTTGCTTTCTGTGCTTTTTCACGAGCAGTTGATGCGCTCATAACCTTTGAAATAAGCGCTTTTGCAATCTGCGGATTGTCCTCTAAGAAGTCATTTAACTTCTCATTCATTGCATTTGAAACAAGAGTACCGATATATGTGTTACCGAGTTTTGCTTTAGTCTGACCTTCAAACTGAGCGTCGGTCAATTTAACCGAGATTACAGCAATAATACCTTCCTGAACATCCTCACCCTTGAAGTTGTTATCATTATCTTTCAAGAATTTGAATTTTCTTGCGTAAGAATTGATAACTCTGGTAAGAGAAGTTTTAAACGAAGATTCGTGAGTACCGCCGTCAACTGTATGAATATTATTAGCAAATGAGATGATATTTGAATCATAGCCTGTATTATAAAGCATAGCGATTTCAACCTGAGCATCACCTTTTTGTGCTGCAATATAGATTACATCATCAAAAAATCTCTCACGTTTTTTCTTTTCAAGAATAAATTCACAATAAGAACGGATACCGCCTTCAAAATGAAGAACGTCTGCCCGCAAATTGCCGTCATCATCACGTTCTCCGTCATCACGTTTATCCGAAAGATTGATACGGATACCTGCATTAAGAAAAGCCTGCTCACGAAGGCGAGTTAACAAGATATCGTAATCGTAGCGAGTAGTATCTGTAAAGATATCTGCGCTCGGTTTGAAAGTAACGGTCGTACCTGTTTCATTTGTTTCGCCGATTACTTTCAAATCATCAACAGGGTTGCCCTGTTCAAAACGCTGATAATGCACCTTGCCATCTTTTCTTACTTCAACCTCGAGCCAGTCGGAAAGCGCATTAACAACCGATGAACCTACGCCGTGCAAACCACCCGAAACTTTGTAGCCCGAGCCGCCAAATTTACCGCCTGCGTGAAGAACGGTGAATACAACGGTAACCGCAGGAAGTCCCATTTTTTCCTGAATATCAACAGGAATACCACGGCCGTTATCACGAACTCGGATAATATCGTCATTTAAAATTTCAACGTCGATATCGGTACAGTAGCCAGCGAGCGCCTCGTCGATAGAGTTGTCCACAATCTCGTAAACAAGATGATGAAGACCTCTCTCACCTGTTGAACCGATATACATACCCGGTCTTTTTCTTACCGCTTCAAGTCCTTCAAGAACCTGTATGGCAGAGGCATCATATTCCTCATTTACCGCAGTATTCATCAAATTTTCTTGTGTTTCCATTTATTTTTCTCCTTATTTTATTCAACGCACCGACAGTCTACTCTAGTGACAGGTGCAACCCGTCTTCGACCCGATGCTTTACACTCGCAATTTTTATTCACAATCATTATTCACTTAAATAGAATTTTAAAGTTTACTGAGCTTACTTTATAAACCAATTACCTCAAGCTTTTTTTCACAATCATTTTTTGCTCTAATAAAACATTTATCACTTACTGAGCTTTCATTACCTGACTGATAACTTAAAGTTTTTTTCACAATCATTATTCACTTAAATATAATTTTAAAGTTTACTGAGCTTACTTTATAAACCAATTACCTCAAGCTTTTTTTCACAATAATTATTTGCTCTAATAAAACATTTATCACTTACTGAGCTTACATTCACTGACTGATAACTTAAAACTTTTTATTCACAATCATTATTCGCTCTAATAAAACATTATCACTTACTGAGCTTACATTAACTGATTGATAACCATTTTCATTTAAGGAACATCTCTTTTAATGATTTTTTAACTCTATTGTACAGGTATAAATATCTTCTGTTTCCTCTACTTCTCGGTTAATCTCAATCTTTTCGCCGTTTAAATAACATTCGCCGACAAGCGAAATTTTGCCTTTTTTCTTTACAATGTCAAATTTTATATCATAATTGTTTACAATCCACCAATTTTCATTGAAATTTGTAAACGTTACTTCAATATCTTTAAGTCTGTCGCTGGCTTCCTTATCAACATAAAATTTATATGTATCAAGACCCTGTTTTCCGCTGAAAAACGTAAATTCACAGTCCTCGGTTAACTCTTTTTCCTCGACCTCGCCGTCAATTTCCCTTGTAACCTTAATCTCATCATAAGCCATTTTTTTGCCTTCAACATAAAATTCAATTGAACCGCGGTTATGACAAAAATTAATTCTCTGACCAAATTCGGTCTTTTTAAGTGCAGGTACGGTTAAAAAAGTAAGATAAGTACAAATAAGCAAAAGCACACCTAAAAAAGACAGTAAAATAATTAAATTCTTATTCTTTTTTTTCAAAAAATCACCTCAGAACAGGTTTTTCTCGATTCGGCGGTTCAAAGTAGCCGCTGCAATCGGGGTTATATAAGTTTTTTCCCTCGTTAAAACAAACGAACGCGGAAATTCGTACAAATTTGAGTAAACAACCTTGCCTGCAAGCTCGGCATTTTCAAGAAAATCTCTTGTTTTTTTAGAAACAGTAGACGAATCCATATCAAAAATTCCGATTATATCGGTATCTCTTACAAATTCTTCGCCACCAAGATATATTTTTTTCATTTTTATACCTTAATCTTATAGTTTATACCTTCTCTTAGGAAAGGTTTGTTTCCTCTTTTAAAACTCCGTTTTCCATTTTGAAAATCTTGCCCGAATTTAAGGATTTTATAGTATTCGGGTCACAACAGGTGATAAAAACCTGCCAACCTTTAATATGATTAAGCAGATAATCCTGACGGGACAAATCTAGCTCTGACATAACATCATCTAAAATAGCAATCGGCTGTTCACCGGTATTTTTCTTTAAAATTTCCGCCTCGGATAGTTTTAGTGCAACAACAGTTGAACGACGCTGACCCTGAGAGCCGAAAATTTTCAGCTGAAGTTCGTTTATAAAAAATTCCATATCATCTCGGTGCGGACCGACATTGGTAGTCGCATTAACAGTATCCTGTTTTCGCGACTCCTTAAGACTTTTTAAAATTTCGTCTTCCGAGCCGCCACCTGCGGTACATTTATATTTAATCGAAATTTCCTCTTTATTTGAAGAAATTCCGCGATAAATATCAACAATATAGTCCATCAGGGCTTCAATATATTTCTTACGCTGGGCAATAATATAGGCGCCGCTTTTTGCAATACGCTCTTCGTAAACATCGAGCATAAACTCAAGCTCGCGGTGAAAAGCAACATCTTTTAAAATAGAATTTCGCTGCATAACTGCGCGGTTATAAGCTTGCAAAATCTTTTCATATTTTGGGCGGACAGTTGAAATAGCACTATCAAGAAATTTTCTTCTTACAACAGGACCTTCCTTAATCAAATCCATATCCGCCGGTGAAAATAAAATCGCCGTAAAATTTTCGGATAAACCGCTTGCTGAGCTTAAATTAACATCATTCATACTGGCAAGACGTTTATTTGTTATAATAATTTCGCCTGTTTGTCTTCTTCCGGAAGAGAAAAATGCTGATTTTAACACTGCGGTCTGATTATTACTTTCAATATTAATAAGTTGGGTATCTCTTGTTCCGCGAAAACTTTTTCTCCCGGTAAAAAGCCAGATAGCCTCTATAAGATTTGTTTTTCCCTGAGCATTTTCGCCGTAAATTACGTTCATTTCCTTATCAGGTAAAAACTCGCCTTTTTTTAAATTGCGGTAATTCTCATATTCTATTTTTTCCAAGTACATTTTTATTCACCATCATTATTTGCTTAAATAGAATTTTAAAGTTTACTGAGCTTACTTTATAAACCAATTACCTCAAGCTTTTTATTCACAATCATTTTTTGCTTAAATAGAATTTTATCACTTACCGAGCTTACATTACCAGATTGATAACTTAAAGTTTTTTATTCACCATCATTATTTATTCTATTAAAATTTTGCTACTTATTGACTTTTTTTAATATTAATTTCTTTTGTAATCTTCACAAATTTTAATTATTCAACAATTATATAATGATTATTTCTTCAATTGCGGCTCGTGGTTACTCGACTTCTATTATTTCATCAAAAATTTTAACCTTATCACCCGAGCGAATTTTTTTACCTCGCATAGTACAAATTTCGCCATTTACCTTAACTTCGCCGTCCTGAATAAAAATCTTGGCAGCACCGCCGGTCGGTACAACGCCCGATAGTTTTAAAAGTGAGTCTAATTTAATAAATTCTGTATCAATTTTAATTTTCATTACTGTTCAGCCTTCATAATTACAGGTACTACTATAAACAAGAAATTATCACCCTCAAGCGGTAAAATCTTAATTGGACGCTGAGCGCCGTTCATAACGATTTTAATTTTATCGGTATCAACTGAGCGAAGTGCCTCAGCAAAAAATCTTGAGTTAAAGCCAATTTCCTGCTCAACACCATTCATATCGCAATCAAGAAAATCGCTTGCTTTACCCATAATTGTTGAGCAACGCATATAAACCTGATTTTCTTTAAAAGTACAACGGATAGGTGATTTTACTCTGTCTGATATAATAAGAGAAATACGCTCGATAAGATTTAAGAAATCTTTTGTTTCGGTAATAACAACTGTATCCTCACCCTCAGGAATGATAGAATTATTGTTGTAATTCAAAAATTCACCTTCAAGCAATCTTGAAATAATTACAAAATCGCCAATCAAGAATGAAATATGACGTTTACCGACATTAATTACAACATCATCTTCCATATCATCTGCAATAAGCTTAAGTACTTCCTGCAATCCTTTTGCCGGAACTACAAAACGCATATTTTCATTAGTATCAATCTCTTCCTTGCGAATAGCAAGTCTGCATCCGTCAGCAGAAACGAGTTGTACAACGCCTTCTTCAATTTCAAACAAAATACCTTTATAAATAGGTCTATCATCAGAAGTTGAAACCGCAAAAAGAGTCTGAGAAATCATACTGCGAAGCACATCTGCAGGAATTTTTACTTCACTTTCATCTTCTAAAGACGGAAGTTCAGGATATTCATTAGCATCAAGCGCAATAATATTAAACTCACTAGTTCCGCTTGTAATAAGAGCTTTATTATCGCTGATTTCGATAGTAACTTTATCAAAAGGAAGTTTTCTTAAAATTTCGCCGAGCATTTTTGCATTAATAACTGTACAACCCT
>JBGVHY010000086.1:0-2728 GCA_045122755.1 Acutalibacteraceae bacterium
AAGCAGACATTTTTTCTTTTTTGTCTAATCATAGTGTGTTTGTCTTTGTGACGAACCAAAATAATACATTCGTCATCTTTTAAAACAACAAGGGTTTTAAAAAGTTTTTCTGCAAAATTTTTGTCGACCATACTTATCACCTCCTTTTTTCTGCAAACAAAAAAGCGTACGAGCCATAATGCTCATACGCTTCAATAATCGTTTGCATTATGGTTTATAACATAATCGCAGACATAAAGATAGCATAATAACCCCTTTGATATCAAAGGAAAAACTGGAGCCTAATTCTTTTAGGCTAATTACGAGCTTTTTAAATTATTAAAAAAGCTTTCTTTAATGTCCTACGCTCTTTGGCGCAGATTATGTACAAACCACAAAGGGTGAAATATATTTGTATAAATATTTGCAACAAATAAATCATATAAAAAATAAAGCAAATAAAAAAACAAATATACGAAACGAAAAAAATATTAAATTGTCTGTCGACAGTATAAGCGCTTTTTTTCCATTTGTCAACACTTTTTTTGAAAAAACTTTAAAATTTTTTGTTTTCAAAATCCAAGTTAAATTTGAGACCTATATACAATATATAGCGGTTAGCAAAGGTTTTGTGTTCAATATATTGATTTTTTAAAAAATACTATAAAAAAATTAGGCTAAATATTTCATTTAAAATGAAACATTTAGCCTAATTCAAGTTGAATTTGCAGTATTTGCAGGGTTTATATTAAACCTTCTTTAAAAAATCTCTAATATTTGATTCTGAAATAATCTAAATATTTTTTAAATTTATCCTGGGCTGTAAGACAGGTATCAACAAGATATCCTTTTTCAACCGTCCATTCTCTAAGACCTCGATAATAAAATAATTTTAGGTCTTCATCGATGATAAACGGTACGATATTATACTTCAAGCACTCTTTAAACATAATAAGGCGGCCAACTCTTCCATTACCGTCTTGAAATGGGTGAATTCGCTCAAACTTAACATGAAAATCGATAATATCTTCAAGTGTTTTTTGCTTTTTGGCATTGTACTCTTCGAGTAGTTTTTTCATGTCATTTTTAACATTTTCAGGCAACGAAGTTTCCATACCACCAACTTCGTTAGGAAGTTTTTTATATTCGCCAACCAAAAACCAATCTTTGCTTGCATCGGTTGTGCCTGTTTTCAACAAAAAGTGTAATTGTTTTATAAACTTTTCTGATAAAGCAATGTTAGCGCATTTAATGATTTCATCAATGCATCTAAAGTGATTTGCTGTTTCGATAATATCATCAACTTTTACATTGCTTTCTGTAATGCCAATGGTATTTGTTTCGAAAATATACCGTGTTTGGTCGTGGGTGAGACGACTTCCCTCAATATGATTTGAGTTATATGTTAAATCTACCTGAATTTTATGATATATACCACCTGAAATTCGGCTCTCCATTTCTGATTTTAAATAATCAACCAAAGTTTTAGGGGTTGCTTTGCTTTTGTTAGAACGCTCTGGTTTTTCTGCGTTTTCAGGAATGTTCCAAGTCTTTCCGACAAGATACGCACCGCTAACTCGTCCCTCGGCACAATAGTTGCGAACACTTCTCTCAGACACATTCCATTTTTTCGCTATTTCTTTAGCTGAAATATAATTCATTTTTCTTTTCTCCTTTTTTACTAACGCTATTATAACACATTATCGGCAAAAAGTCAACTTTGAGAATTACTTCAAATCGGCGAGTTTTTGCCGATAACGGCAAAAATTAAATTCACTTGACAATATATTATATGTTTTTATACTTAATTTAAACAACGGGGGGTGGGTGAAAACCCTTTATTTATGCGGGTTTTGGGAAGTGTGCCTTTGTTTTGTTCCCCCATGCGGCGTCGAACGAAAGGGATACTACCTTATCTTCTTTTTCAGTGCAGTAAATCGGCAGCTTTTTGTCGGTGCTGCCCGTTGTCAGCGTTTTATTCCAGCCTGCGGCGCCGAACACTCCAAGAACCAGCGCACCTACTACCGCTATTGCGCATATTACAATTCGTTTGCTAATAATTATATACCGAAACTTTTTCATAAAAAACACCCTTTCAGTACATAAATATTCGTAGTAGTTTGTACAGTATGAATACGACAAGCATTCAAAAAATACTAATTTCTAAAGAAAAACTCGCCTAAGTTTGAAGTGAACCCCAAAGTTTAGACAAAATTTAATATTAAATTGCAAGTGAATGAGTTCGGTATTGCACAGGGCTCATTCCTTTTAATTTTGTAGAAATTCTTTCGTTGTTGTAGTAATGAATATATTTCTTTAATTCATCAATGAAAGCGTTAACGCTTTCAAATTTTTCGCCGTAGAACATTTCGACCTTTAATCTACCGAAAAAAGTTTTCCATAGCACCGTTATCCATACAGTTACCTTTGCGAGACATACTTTGTGTAATGTTATGTTCTTTTAATAATCTCTGGTATTCGGCATGTTGGTACTGCCAACCTTGGTCAGAATGAAATATTGGTGTTGCATCAGCTGGAAGCTTTTCAAATAAGCCATTAAGCATTTCTCTAACTTGTTCTAAATTAGGACTTGTTGAAATAGAGTAAAAAACAATTTCACGATTAAATAAATCCATAACAGGAGATAAATATACTTTCTCATCACAAACATTAAATTGTGTAACATCAGTTGTTATCTTTTCAAAAGGTTTGTTTGCTTTGAAATCTCTCTTTAATAAATTATCAGCAA
>JBGVHY010000087.1:0-2646 GCA_045122755.1 Acutalibacteraceae bacterium
TAGTTGTTTTAAAAGGAAGAATAAAGGTCGAATACCCCGATAAAATCGTATATTTAAACCCAGGTGACACATTTTTTGCGAATAAGAATGAATATTTCAGATTTACCGCTACAGGAAAGCATATTGAATATTTCACGATATGGTTTGAATCAAAATTTTTTCACGAGCTTGACCGTAAGATAGACGTATTAAAGCCTTTTTCATATTCCGAAAAGGATAAGATAAAAATTTATAATGAGGAAACCAAAACCGAGCAGTATCAGGTTGCGCTGAAAAATGTTATCCGCTCACTCACCTCACAAAGCAGCCGAGCGCTGGTTATGAGCGCGGTTTTACAGCTTATTTGTGAGATTTATTATATTTACACCTCGCTTAATCCCCCACCGCTTCTTGATACCGACAGCAGTTTTGCAAAGCTATATAAATATATAGATAATCATATTTTTGAAAAGCTAACGATGAAAAAGGTAGCTGAAGGTACTTTCTTATCTGAGCGGACTATTACAAATATCCTTCGTAAAATCGTAGGAATGTCGTTTCACGAATATGTTACCGAAACAAGGCTTACAAGAGCAAAAAAGATGATAGACGAAGGATATCATTCTTTGATTGATATAGCCTCGAACTGCGGATTTGAAACATATTCAACATTTTATCGCTCTTTTAAAGGCAAATTCAGTATTTCGCCGAAAGAGTATATAAAACAGCAAAAAACACCTTGAAAATATAACAACAATATAGTAGAATAAAAAGCGCAAAAGGAGGCGCTGAATATGAAATACAAAATCGGACTTTTTAATGATTCTTTTCCTCCTAAAATTGACGGAGTTGCTAATACAATATACAATTATGCAGATATTCTGTCACGAAAACACGCTTATTGCACGGTAGTTACACCGAAATACCCTGATGTTGATGACAATTATCCGTTTGATGTTATCCGCTACAGCTCAGCAGGTGTTTCTAAGAACTTGGAATACCGCGTCGGCAATGTTGTGCCCGTTAAAACACTCGGAAAACTGATAAACAAGGATTTTGACCTGCTTCATGTTCATTCTCCGTTTGTTTCTTCGCTCGTCGCTGATGAGCTTGTAAAGCTCAACCCCGGAATACCCGTTGTTTTTACATACCATACTAAATTTGATATCGAGCTTGAAAAGCGTATCAAAAACAAATCGTTTTTAAAGGTTGCAAGAAAATTTGTTATGCGCAACATAAACCTCGCTGATGAAGTTTGGGTTGTGAGCGAGGGTGCAGTGGAGTCGCTTCGCGAAATCGGCTACAAAGGCGATTACAGAGTAATGCGCAACGGTGCAGATTTTAAAATAGGTGTATCCCCTGATGAAAGAAAAGCTGCTTTGCGAAAAAGCCTTGATATTGCTGACGATGAGCTTGTGTTCCTGTTTGTCGGCAGAATGATGTGGTATAAAAATATTAAACTTATTCTTGACGCGATGCGACTGTTGCCTAATGACCTTAAATTCAAAATGGTATTTGTAGGCGAGGGTCAAGACCGCCCTGAAATGGAGCAACACGCAAGACATATCGGTATTTCAAAAAAATGTATCTTTACAGGAGCGGTTTATGACCGCGAGGTATTGAGAGATTATTATTCTATTAGTGATTTATTTATCTTCCCGTCAACTTACGACACATCGGGATTGGTTGTTATGGAAGCCGCCGCTGCGAAGCTCCCTGCGGTGCTTATCCGCAAAAGCTGTGCGGCTGAGGGCGTAACTGACGGCAGAAACGGATTTTTATGCGAAGAAAACGAAAAATCACTAAAAGATACGATTTTAAAAGCAATTTCCGACAGAGAATATCTTAAAAAAGTAGGCGAAAATGCTCAAAAAGAAGTCTACTGTTCTTGGGAAGACTCTGTTGAAATAGCTTATAAAAGATATACAGAAATTATTGAAAATTATCAGCCGAAGAATATCTTGGGCAGATTAAGAAAGGGTAAATAAAACTATGAGTAATTTTCAGTTAGAACCATTAAAGCAAGGTGATACCGTTGCGGTGCTTAAAACAAATATGGGTGAGATTAAATTTAAACTCTTCCCTAATGAAGCGCCGAAAACTGTCGAGAATTTCACAACTCACATTAAAGACGGTTACTACAACGGCATTATTTTTCACAGAGTTATTAAGGACTTTATGATTCAGGGCGGTGACCCTACAGGCACAGGTATGGGCGGTGAATCCATCTATGGCAGACCTTTTGAAGATGAATGTACACCTATACTTCGTAACTACCGAGGAGCGCTTTCTATGGCAAATGCAGGACCTTCTACAAACGGCAGCCAGTTCTTCGTTGTTCAGTGTGATTCTGTTCACCCGGGATTGGTTCAGCAGATGAAGGATATCGGCGGTGAGGCTTTCCCTGAAGAGGCTATCGCAAATTACGAAAAGCTTGGCGGTACTCCGCATCTTGATTTTCGTCACACAGTATTCGGTCAGGTTGTTGAAGGTATGGATACAGTTGATAAAATTGCAAATACTGAAACCGGTGCGGCTGACAAACCTGTTGAGGATATTGTAATAGAATCAGCTGAAACTTATATTTACGAGGGATAATTTTGAACGAATTTTTAACTTCCGCATTAACGCTCGCAGAACAGGTTGTAATACTTTTTGTGCTCGCGG
>JBGVHY010000088.1:0-2362 GCA_045122755.1 Acutalibacteraceae bacterium
GAATCCGAGCTTGATGATGTTGAGTCAGGTGATGTAGAATGGAAGAAGATGCTCGCTAAGTTCTACAAAGGTTTTGATAAAACACTTACTTCTGCTGAAGAAAAAATGGACGGAGAACGTGTAAAAGTTCCTGAGGAAGTCAGCGACGTTGTCTGCGAAAAATGCGGCAGAAATATGGTTATTCGTTCAGGCAGATTCGGTAAATTCTTAGCATGTCCGGGTTATCCTGAATGTAAGAATACCAAACCGATTGTAACAGAAACACCTGGTTTCTGCCCGAAATGCGGTTCTAAAATAATTGAGCGAAAATCAGGCAAGGGTTATAAGTATTTTGCTTGCGAAAAAGGTAAAGAATGTGGCTTTATGACTTGGGATATTCCTACTGCCAATATTTGCCCACAGTGCGGCAAGACCTTGTTCAAGCGTCGCGGCGGTTTGACCGTATGTAACAATGAGGGTTGTGGATACGAGGTTAAAACCGAAAGAAAGAAAAAGGCGAAAAATGATGAATAAGGCTTATGTAATCGGCGCAGGACTTGCGGGTTGCGAGGCGGCTTATTATCTTGCTAATAAAGGTGTTAATGTTACTCTGTTCGAGCAAAAGCCGATAAAACGTTCTCCAGCGCATCATATCGATACATTCGCTGAGCTTGTCTGTTCAAATTCATTAAAGGCTATGCGTATTAATAGCGCAGGCGGTTTGCTTAAAGCGGAAATGCGAGAATTTGGCTCGATTTCTCTTGAATCGGCTGATAAATGTGCTGTCCCTGCGGGCGGTGCTCTTGCAGTAAACCGATATGACTTCTCTGAGTATATTACTGAAAAGATAAAAAGTCACAGTAATATTACAGTTGAGTATAAAGAAGTTACTGAAATTCCTGCCAATGCACCTGTTATTATTGCTACAGGACCGCTAACAGAGGGTAAGTTTGCTGAAAAAATCTCTGAGCTTACAGGTTCTTATCTCTCGTTTTTTGATGCGGCAGCGCCTATTGTAACTGCTGAAAGTATTGATATGGATTCTGCTTTCACCCAGAGCCGATACGACCGAGGTGACGCTGATGATTATATCAACTGTCCTATGGGCAAGGAAGAATACGAAACTTTTTATAATGAGCTTGTAATTGCTGAGGGTGCTAAAACACATTCTTTTGATAAACCCAATGTTTATGAAGGTTGTATGCCGATTGAGATAATGGCAAAACGCGGTGCTGATACTATGCGTTTTGGTCCGCTTAAGCCAGTAGGGCTTACAAACCCTAAAACAGGTCATAGACCTTGGGCTAATTTACAGCTTCGTAAAGAAAATAAAGAAGGAACATTATATAATCTCGTCGGTTTTCAGACTAATCTTAAATTTGGCGAGCAAAAACGTGTATTTTCACTGATTCCTGCACTTAAAAATGCTGAATTTGTTAGATACGGTGTTATGCATAGAAATTCCTTTATTAATTCACCGAAGGTGCTTGATGAGAATTTCAAGCTGAAATCAAGTGAAAATATCTGGTTTGCAGGACAAATTACTGGTGTTGAAGGTTATATGGAATCTGCAATGTCGGGCATTTTGGCCGCTGTTTCGGTTTATAATTATTTATCTGACAAGCCGCAGTTGAAACTTCCTGAATCAACTATGTGCGGCGCATTATCAAAGTATATAAGTACTGATGATAAAAAGGATTTTCAGCCTATGGGTGCGAATTTCGGAATTCTGCCTCGTGACGGTGTGAATATCAGGGATAAACAGGAAAGATACAAAATTATAGCAGAAAAAGCGCTTAAAGACTTAAAAAGTGTTTTGGAATAAAAAATTACATAATGGAGAAAATTATGAAAATAGTAATTGATGCATTTGGCGGAGATAACGCACCTCTTTCAAATATTGAAGGTGCAGCTATGGCTGTAAAAGAATACGGCGCTGAAATTATACTCTGCGGACATGAAGAAAAAATTAAACAATGTGCGAATGAAAACAATATCTCGCTTGATGGTATTGAAATTTTACATGCTGACGAAATTTTTGATGTACACGATGACCCGAATTTGCTGCTTAAATCAAAGAGCAATACTTCAATGGCAGTTGCCTTTAAAGCTGTAAAAGATAGTAAGGCACATGCTGTTATCAGTGCAGGCTCTTCAGGTGCTGTGCTTATGGGCGGTACATTTATTGTTAAACGTATTAAAGGTATTAAGCGTCCTGCTTTTGCTATGGCGCTTCCAACTACTGCAGAAAATCCGTATCTTTTGATAGATATGGGGGCTAATATCGAATGCAGACCTGAAATTCTTGAGCAGTTTGCGCTTATAGGCAGCGTTTATATGAAAAATGTAATGAGTATTGATAATCCGAGAGTTGGTCTTATCA
>JBGVHY010000089.1:0-6120 GCA_045122755.1 Acutalibacteraceae bacterium
CAGCGATTATCTAGATTTATTACGCAAACTGCGTAAACTGCCTAAGATTAAGAAAGTTTTTATTCGTTCGGGTATTAGATTTGATTATCTAATTGCAGATGAGGATGAAACATTTTTTAAAGAACTTGTTGAGCATCATGTCAGCGGGCAGTTGAAAGTTGCCCCGGAACACTGCTCGTCAAATGTTTTAAAAAGAATGGGAAAACCGCCTGTTGAAGTGTATAACCGCTTTAAAAAGAGGTTTTATGAGATTACTCAGAGTGTCGGTAAAAAGCAATATTTAGTGCCGTATCTTATGTCATCGCATCCGGGAAGCACACTTAATGATGCTATCGAACTTGCAAAGTTCTTAAAGAAAGAGGGACTGCATCCCGAACAGGTACAGGACTTCTATCCAACACCCGGCACCGTTTCAACCTGTATGTTTTATACAGGGTTAGACCCATATACAATGGAAAAAGTTTATGTGCCGAGAACTGCTCAGGAAAAAGCAGAGCAGAGAGCATTGTTGCAGTATTTCCGTCCTGAGAACAAAAAGCTTGTGTTATCAGCGCTGAAAAAGGCGGGACGTTATGATTTGATTGGAACGGGCAAAAACTGCCTTGTAACACCTGAAAAAACTGTTGCAAAAGATAAAAATAAATACCGTAATAATTCTAAACGCAAGTCTAAAAATAAGCAAATGCAAAGCAAGCGTACTAATAAAAAAAGATAAAATCAAAATCAGCAGTCGAAATTTTTCGACTGCTGATTTTTTCTAATCATATACTTCACTTCAAATGTTTTTTGTTATCTCTGAACACGACCTGAGCCATCGCCGCCTGCTAACTTTTCAACCTCAGCAACTGATACTCTGTTGTAGTCGCCTTCAACTGAATGTTTAAGAGCAGATGCTGCAACTGCAAATTCGATAGCTTCCTGAGTTGATTTACCGCTGAGAAGCGCATAAATAAGTCCACCGCCGAATGAGTCACCGCCGCCTACACGGTCAACGATTCTTAAGTGGTATGATTTTGAGAAACAGTAATTCTCGCCGTCATAAAGCATACCTGCCCAGTCGTTATCACTTGCTGAAATTGATGTGCGAAGCGTAATAGCAACTTTTTCAAATCCAAATTTATCAGCGAGCTGTTTAGCAACTGATTTATAGCCTTCATGGTTGAGCTTACCGCCGTAGATATCAGTATCCTCAGCCTCAATGCCGAACACGTCTTTTGCATCTTCTTCGTTAGATATACAAACGTCAACATACTGGCAAAGATCTGTCATAGCTTTTCTTGCTTCATCACGAGTCCAAAGCTTACCTCTGTAGTTTAAGTCACAGGATATTTTAACGCCTTTAGCTTTAGCAGCTTTACAAGCTTCTCTGCAAATTTCAACAACATTTTCGCCGAGTGCAGGAGTAATACCTGTAAAATGGAACCAATCAGCACCTTCAAAGATTGAATCCCAGTCAAAATCTTCAGATTTTGCTTCCTGAATTGCTGAATGAGCACGGTCATAAATACAAACTGAACCTCGCTGTGAAGCTCCTTTTTCAAGGAAGTAGATACCAACTCTGTCACCGCCGCGAACGATTTTTGAAGTATCAACACCAAATGTGCGAAGTGAGTTAACTGCTGCCTGACCGATTGCGTGTTCAGGTAACTTTGTTACATAAACACTGTCCATACCGTAGTTAGCAAGCGATACAGCAACATTTGCTTCGCCGCCGCCAAAAGTAGCCTGCATCTGGTCGTTCTGGAAAAATCTATAATATCCGTTTGGTGCGAGTCTTAACATAATCTCGCCGAAAGTAACTATTTTAGCCATTGTTTCTTGCCTCCTTGACAATTTCCACTGACTGTTTGCAAAGGTCAGTAATTTCATCCCATTTCTGATTATCTATCAAATCAGCAGTTACCATATATGAACCGCCGCAAGCACAGATAACAGGACAAGAGATATATTCTTTAAGATTTTTAAGCGAAATGCCGCCTGTAGGCATAACTTTAAACATAGGGAACGGAGCGCTCATAGCTTTGATTTTTGATAGACCGCCTGACTGTTCGGCAGGGAAGAACTTAACAACCTCAAGACCGAATTTATAAGCTGCGTGATAATCTGTCGGAGTTGTGCAACCAGGGAAAATCGGGATATTTTTCTCACAACAGTAAGCAACGATTTCAGGGTCAAAACCAGGGGTCACAATAAATTCAGCACCGGCGGCAACTGCTTTGTCAACCTGTTCGGTTGTCATAACAGTTCCGGCACCGGCAAGAATTTCCGGACAAGCTTCTTTCATCAATTTGATAGCTGTGTCTGCGCCGGCTGCACGGAATGTAACTTCAGCTACAGGAACTCCACCGGCACAAAGAGCCTTAGCGAGCTTAGCCGCATCGCGCTCAGGGTTGTTCAACTTGATAACCGGTACAACACCGATTTCAGAAACACGTTTGTTTAAATCTGACATTTCAAAAAACTTCCTTTCAGAATAAATGGTACTAAATTATACACCCGAATAAGCTGAAAAACCACCGTCGACTGGTAAAACAACACCTGTAATAAAGCCTGCGGCTTTTTCATCAACCAAGAATAAAAGACCGCCTTCAAGTTCTTCTGACTCACCGAAACGTCCCATAGGAGTAGCGGCGAGAATCTTGCCTGTACGAGCAGTAGGTGTGCCGTCTTCATTCCAAAGAAGCTTAGCGTTTTGCTTTGTTGAGAAGAAGCCGGGAGCAATAGCGTTTACTCTAATACCTACTTTTGAAAAATGAACTGCAAGCCATTGTGTGAAGTTCGAGATAGCAGCTTTAGCTCCTGAGTAAGCAGGAATTTTAGTAAGAGGAGTATAAGCATTCATAGAAGAAATGTTAAGAATGTTACATCCCTCTCTGCCAACCATCTGCTTAGCGAAGCTTTGAGTCGGGATAAGTGTGCCGAGAAAGTTAAGATTAAATACAAAACCCACGCCTGAAGCATCAAGATCGAAGAAACTCTTTGTATCTGCGTCAATATCGCCGATTTCAAAGTATTCCTTATCAGTAGTTGCTTTTGGGTTGTTTCCACCGGCACCGTTAATAAGTATATCACATTTTCCTAAATCTTCAAGTACTTTTTGAGCAACTTTTTCACAAATATTTTTGTCAAGAACGTTACATCCGTAAGCTTTCGCAATTCCACCCTCTTTTACAATCTCTTCTGCGTAAGCATTAGCTGCTTCTTCGTTAAGGTCTAAAAGAGCGACTTTAGCGCCTGCACGAGCCAAAACTTTAGCAAAATTACTGCAAAGCACACCGCCTGCACCTGTAACTACTGCAACTTTACCGCTTAAATCGGTTGATAAAACATTTTTATTCATTTTTAATTACTCCTCATTTTGAATTTTTTTCGCAAGCTTCGAATAATCCGTTAATATAGGTAGCGCCGAGTGCTCTGTCAAACAAACCGTAGCCGGGTTTGCCTGTTTCGCCCCAAATCATTCTGCCGTGGTCAGGACGGACATATCCGTCATAACCGTTATCTGCTAATGTTTTAACGATTTCGTAAATATCGAGCGAACCGCAATCTGATAAATGAGCTCGTTCCTCGAATGAGCCATCTTCCATAATCTTGACATTTCGAATATGCATGAATGCAATTCTGTCTTGTTTAACATACTTATCAATCATCTTTGGAATATCGTTGCTTGAAGCACATCCAAGACTGCCTGTGCAAAGACAGAGACAGTTAGCAGGGGAGTCATAGAGTGACAAAAATCTGTCAAGATTTTTCTCGCAAGTGATGATTCTGGGAAGACCGAAAATCGGATACGGCGGGTCATCAGGATGAATAGCCATTTTAACTCCGCATTCCTCGGCTACAGGAATAACTTTTTTAAGGAATTTTTCGAGATTGCTCCATAAGCCTTCTTCACCGAGCTCACCGTAAGCATTGATAAGCTCTCGAACTTGCGTCTGAGTATAACTCGAATCCCAGCCCGGAAGATGAATATCGTCTTTTAACGGGTCAAGACCTTTCATCTGATCCCAGTACATAACAAGACTTGTTGAACCGTCAGGCGCTTTTTTATCAAGCTGAGTACGTGTCCAGTCAAATACAGGCATAAAGTTGTAGGTTACGCATTTGATACCGTATTTAGCGCAACGACGAATATTTTCACAGTAAACATCTAAGAGTTTATCAACATCGCCTCTTCCGAGTTTGATATCTTCGTGAACAGGAATTGATTCAACTACATCAAATATTAGGTTGTGTTCTTCGCACTGTTCTTTCATTTTTGCAATTGATTCCTCAGGCCAAACTTCGCCTGGTTTTACGTCATAAACCGCTGAAACGATTGAGCGCATACCAGGAATCTGTGAAATATATTCTAGTGAAATCGGATCACTTTCGCCGTACCAACGGAAAGACATTTTCATATTCATAAATTAATCCTCCAAACCGAAGTATTTTTTTGCATTTTCACAACTAATACCTTTTACAATATCGCCGAGTGTCACGATATCATTCGGATATTCGCCGTTTTCAACCCATTCTCCTACTAAATCACAGAGAATTCTGCGGAAATATTCGTGACGGGTATAGCTTAAAAAGCTTCTTGAATCGGTAAGCATTCCGACAAAGTTACCGAGCAGACTTAAATTTGCAAGGCTTATCATCTGGTCGCGCATACCTTGTTTATTATCGTTAAACCACCAAGCGCTTCCGTGCTGGAGCTTGCCTGCAGCCTCAGTACCCTGAAAAGCACCGATTATTGTATCAAGAAATGAGTTATCGGTGCTGTTAAGACTGTAAAGGATGGTTTTGGGTAATTTACCTTCTACATTTAATGTATCAAGCAAAGAAGAAATAGCCTGTGAGCCGTTATTCGGACCTATGCAGTCAAAGCCTGTATCAGGGCCTAATTCTTCAAACATTTTTGAGTTAGGGTTGCGTAAGCAGTTGTAATGAATCTGCATTACCCAACCAAGACGAACGTATTCATCTGAACAGAAGATAAGAAGCTCAGTTTTAAGCTTTTCAGCTTCTTCTCTTGAAACTTTTTCACCGCTGAGACCTTTTTTGAGAATACTGTCAACTTCTTCTCTTGTACCATTGCGGTAAACTGCGTAATCGAGTCCGTGGTCACTTGCTTTGCAACCGTTGTTATTAAAATGCTCAATTCTTAAACTGAGTGCTTTTTCGAGCGAGTCAATACTGCTAATCTCAATTCCCGAAACCTCTGATAGTTGAGCGATATAATCTTTCCACCCGTCTTTATCAATGTTTAGTGCTTTATCAGGTCTGAAAGAAGGAGCGACAACTGTTTTAATAGTATCATCTTCAGCAATTCTCTTGTGCCATTCGAGTGAATCAATCGGGTCATCGGTTGTGCCTACAAAAGCTACATTGCTTTGCTTAATTAAGCCTCTTACGCTCATATTAGGCTCTTTTAATTTGTCAAGTGCAAGATTCCATACTTCCTCAGCAGTTTCACCGTTTAAAATACCTTCATAACCGAAGTATTTCTTTAGTTCAAGGTGACACCAATGATACATCGGGTTGCCAATAGCCTTAGGAAGAGCCTCGGCAAATTT
The DNA here is from genome assembly GCA_045122755.1 of Acutalibacteraceae bacterium. GTDB lineage: Bacteria > Bacillota > Clostridia > Oscillospirales > Acutalibacteraceae > RUG11462. The sequence goes on from JBGVHY010000089.1 coordinate 5,559, forward strand.
CTGGAATTTTTCGCGGTCAGATGCATTACCTGTAATATAACGCTCATCTACTCCGTTTGAGCGCATAATACGCCATTTGTAATGATCTCCTCCAAGCCATACCTGAGTGATGTTCTCAAACTGCTTGTTTTCAAAAATCTCTTTAGGACTTACATGGCAGTGGTAGTCAATTATCGGACAATCAGCAGCAAAGTCATGATAAAGAGTTTTAGCAGTTTCTGTCTTGAGTAGGAAATCCTTATCCATAAATGATTTCAAAAGTATTTCTCCTTTCGTTGTTTTTTCATTTGAGTTCAGTATATCAGATAATTTTCACAATGAATATTGTATTAATTGCTTGAAATATTGCAAAAGTTGTGGTAGCATAAAATAAAAAAGGAGGCGATGGTGTGAGAGAACGTGCTCAACGTTTTGATTCAAGACAAAATATGAAAAACAAAAAGTATGAAGTTTTTCATTATCGTGATTTAAAACCGAACGGAGTAGAGGTACATGACCACGACTTTTATGAGGTTTATTTTCTCCTCGACGGTGATGTATCATATTGGGTAGAAGGTCAGAC
>JBGVHY010000090.1:0-2748 GCA_045122755.1 Acutalibacteraceae bacterium
AGGTCAATCCAACCGCAACGACGTTCACGACCGGTTACAGCTCCATATTCATGGCCGAGGTCACGAATGCGAGCTCCGGTTTCGTCAAATAGCTCTGTGGGGAATGGTCCGCTACCTACGCGAGTGCAATATGCTTTGAAAATACCAAACACTTCGCCGATTTTGTTAGGAGCAACACCTAATCCTGAGCATGCTCCGGCACAAATTGTGTTAGAAGAGGTCACGAAAGGATATGAACCAAAGTCAACATCAAGCAATGTTCCTTGAGCGCCTTCGCAAAGAATAGTTTTGCCTTCATCAAGGAGATTGTTGATGAAATATTCGCTATCGATAAGATCGTAACCTTTGATATAGTTGATGGCATCGAGCCATTTTGATTCAAGTTCGGTGATATCGGGATTTTCGCCCATTGATTTTAATTGAGCAAGATGTTTATCACGTGCGGCAGTGTATTTTGCCTCAAAGTTGTGAAGCACATCGCCAAGGCGCAAACCATTACGGCTGATTTTGTCGGTGTATGTAGGACCGATACCTTTTCCTGTTGTGCCGATTTTAGCTCCACCTTTAGCCTTTTCGTTGGCAGCATCAAGCAAACGATGAGTTGGCATAATAAGGTGAGTTTTTTTAGAGATTTTCAATATCTCTTTCAATGCGATGCCACTTTTTTCAAGAGCTTCTGCTTCTTCGCGGAACAAAACGGGATCAAGCACCACGCCGTTACCGATTATGTTTACTTGTCCGTGCTGAAAAATGCCTGAAGGGATAGAGCGGAGCACATATTTTTTCCCTTCAAATTCAAGAGTATGTCCTGCATTGGGCCCTCCTTGGAAACGTGCCACTACATCATAACGTGGAGTGAGCACATCAACTACTTTACCTTTTCCTTCGTCGCCCCATTGGAGCCCGAGCAATACGTCAACTTTCATAGTTAATTTGATAATCTTTTATATTAATGTTACTTTTTCTTTCGTTTGTTGCTACGTTGACATCTTGAACATAATCCATATACATATAATGCAAAATATGCTGTGTGGAATGTTGGATATCTACGTGAATTTAACATATTAACAAGAGCCACATCTTTAACTTCTTTTATGCGCCCACATTGAGTGCATATTAGATGATGATGGTTCCCGGTGCCGGGCACTCGCTCATATTGTGCCGATTTGCCATCAAATTGATGTTTCCTTAATAATCCACAATCAACAAATAACTGAATTGAATTATAAAGTGTTGCTCGGCTCACATGGAAGCCATCTTGTTCTAATGCAGCATATAACATGTCGATAGAGAAGTGCTCAGCAATATCAAATATTTTATCTAATATTGCATAGCGTTCCGGCGTTCTCCTCAATTTTTTTGTGTGAATATACTGAGTGAGAGCGGCTCGTGCTGCTGTTTTTGACTTCTCGTCGTTCATATCGATACAAAGTTATATAAAACTTTCGGCATGTGCAAAATATATCTTAACACATTGAGCCTATTATTGATAAAAAACAAAAAAATAGCAAGATGAGTAGGATCTTGCTATTGTTGCGGAGTGAGGGGGATTCGAACCCCCGATACGCTTTTGGCGTATACTCGCTTTCCAGGCGAGCCAATTCAGCCACTCTTGCATCACTCCAAATTTTACGTTGCAAAGATAATATTATTTTTTATTTTTATTTTTGTTGCTCACCATTAAATGAAGTGGTGAGTAATTTTTTATATAATTAAAAGGTGCATCAATATTAAATGACGCACCATTTTTTTTATATGGGGGGTGATTAAAAATTAGTTTGGTTATGATATCGGTCTAAACTTTATTTTACACAAAATTTGAATTTTCAAAGTTTTCGAATTAAATGAAAAAACTTAAAAATAGACAAATTGTGCCGAACAATGTAATTAACATAACAATTAAATTACTTATTACACGAGCGTTCCATTTTGTGTTAGTTCCCATAATTACCTCACTTTCTTAATTAAAATTATTTTCTCAAATATACCATTTTTTTAAATAAAAAACAAATTTCTTGATATATATACAGAATGGTTCATCAAAATTAGTTGTCGCACTAAATTTTTTATATGGGGAGGGTGATTAAAAATTAGTTTGGTTGTGAAATCGGTCTAAACTTTTTTTTACACAAAATTTAATTTTTCAAAGTTTTGACTTTACATAAAATACATTGGAAAAGTACCAACTATCATTGCAATGAAACAAAATAAAGCAAAAAGTAATAAAATCAAATTTACTTTTGCCCGTGTAGTCCATCTTTTTTTAGTCATAATTACCTCACTTTCTTATTTCTAATTATTTTTCTCAGATATACCATTTTTTTAAATAAAAAACAAATTCCTTGATATATATACAGAATGGTTCATCAAAATTAGTTGTCGCACTAAATTTTTTATATGGGAAGGGTGATTAAAAATTAGTTTGGTTGTGAAATCGGTCTAAACTTTATCTTACACAAAATTTAATTTTTCAAAGTTTTCAAAGTTAGAAGAAAAGACTTAAAAACATAACAATAAAGAAAAATAATGAAAACAACATAACAATAAATTTTGATGTTGTTTTAGCGTTCCATTTTGTATTAGTTCCCATTTTTTACCTCACTTTCTTATTTATATTTATTTTTCTCAAATATACTAATTTTTTAATTAAAATGCAAATATATGAATAAGAATAAATTAAGAAATGAACAATATGTAATGTAAAACGTTTTATTTCTAAATCTATAAAAATATATATTATGAAAAAAA
>JBGVHY010000091.1:0-35665 GCA_045122755.1 Acutalibacteraceae bacterium
GAAAATCGCAGAAGAAAGGTGTTTTATGATATTTGCAGAAATAAAAAACAAAACGGTTGATTTTGCAAAAAAACAATACGAGTTTTTTACAAAAGTATTATCTAAAAAAACAAAAGATAGAAGAAGCTTTAAAAAGACAGCGGTTATTTCATTAGCAATGGTAGCTGCCGTGTTATTGCCTATATTTCCGTTTTCAACATTGACTTTGGCTTACGAAGTCAAATATGACAACAACTCTATTGGATATGTATCTAATGAGAGCGAGTATAAAAAAGCTGAGAATATTGTAAGTGATAAGTTGGTCGGAAGTATCGCACAGTCATTTGAGCTTACAGCGATTATTATTCCTTCAAAGTCACTTAATACAGTTAATGAGATTTCAAAAAGTCTTACGGATAACTTAGCTGAGAATGAGAATATTGTAAACGCTTACGGTATTTATGCAGGTAAAAAATGCATTGCCGCAAGTAATGATAAGTCATTGCTTCTTAATGCTATTGAAAGCTACAAAAGTGAGGTAGAGGCAGAAACTCAGGCTGATATCGTTGTTTTTGATAAAAATGTTCAGGTTAAGGATTGCTTAAGTCTTACTGAAAATCTTACTGGCCTTGATGAAACAGTCGATGTCATTGAGGAAAATGTAGATTGCAAGGTAGGCTATTACAAAACCACTACAAAAACCGTTAAATATAAGGTTGTAAATAAAAAGGACAATACCTTGTACAAAGGTGTTACAAAAGTTAAATCGGGCGGTGTGAACGGTAAGCAGAAGGTGAAAACTGTTACTTTCTATAAAGACGGTAAGAAGCTTTCAACCGAAACTGTTAAAAAAACAACCGTTAAAAAGGCAAAGACAAAGGTTGTGCTTGAGGGCACTAAGAAAAGACCTGAAACCGATACAAACGGCAAAAAACTTCTATGGCCGGTTGATAAGAGCGCTTCACAGTATGTAAGCAGCGGATTCGGTCAGCGCAGCGGCAGACTTCATAAGGGTATTGATATTATCGCTGATTACGGTACAAATATTCTTGCGGCAGCTGACGGCGTTGTAACACGCGCATCGTGGTTTGACTCTTACGGTTATTGTGTTGATATTAAACACGCTGACGGAACTCTGACCAGATATGCGCATTGCTCAAAAATGCTTGTAAATGTCGGCGATAAAGTGGTTATGGGGCAGACTATCGCAAAGGTAGGCTCGACAGGTCGTTCAACTGCTAACCATCTTCATTTTGAAGTAAGACCAAACGGCGGCGACCCGGTAAACCCAATGAAATACATTAAAAAATAGATTTGAATTTATGCAACAACTTATTAGTTGTTGCATTTTTCTTTTTTTCGTGGTAAAATAATCTTGCGACATAGTTTAATATTTTCCAAAATAGGCATCATTTTCAAGAAATGTATGCTTTGTTTTACATATCCGATTTTGGAATGAACTGTGTCGCAACAAAAAAGCTATACATTTTTTGAGTGCGTGGCTTTTGCTGCGCACTTTTTTTTATTTTCAAGGATGTGAAATGATGCCTGATAGAAACGTATATATAATGAATTTAAAAGATACTCGAAAAGAGTCTTTAAATAAAAATTCTTCTAAAAAGTTTGAAATATGCTATAAAGAAAGGTTTGTGGCAATCGGGTGGGGTACAGAATTTTCAAGAACTGAAGACAATTATAGGCGAGCATTAAAATGCATACAAGATATGAAAAAAGGAGATATTGTTTGGGTTAGAAATCCCAAAACCAAAGAGAGATATCTTTGCGAGATTTTAGGCAATTTTGAAGATTACGGCGAAAAGTTTATCGAATATGATATTTCACAGGGAATAAAGTGCAAGTTTTATAAGATAGAGTGTAAAATTGAAGACAAGATAAACCCGAAAAGATTGGTGTCCATTTCAACAGTGCGTGCAGTTAAACAGGAAGATGTGATAGAATTCACAAAAGAATTATTTGCTAATTCAAAAGAAACTAATTAGTTTATAAGGAGATATAAAAAATGAAAAAAGTATTGTCTATTTTATTATCATTATTTATGGTAGTATCTATCGTTCCTATTGCTAACATCACCGTTAGCGCTGCCACAAGCGGATATTATACATATACCATATCAAACAGTGAAGCAACAATTACTGATTGCAGCACCTCAATCAGCGGCAATATCACAATCCCATCGTTCCTTGGTGGTTATTCTGTAACAAGTATTGGTAATAGGGCATTTTATTATTGCACATCATTAACAAGCATAATAATCCCAGATAGTGTAACAAGTATTGGTAATAGTGCATTTTATGATTGCACATCATTGATGAGCATAACAATCACTGATAGTGTAACAAGCATTGGTGATTATGCATTTTCTAGTTGCGACTCATTAACAAGCATAACAATCCCGGATAGTGTAACAAGTATTGGTAGTTATGCATTTTATAATTGTACATCATTAACAAGCATAAATGTATCAGATAACAACACTTCGTATTGTGATATAGACGGAGTTTTATTTAATAAAGATAAAACTGAACTTGTAACATATCCCGCGGACAAAACTCAAACAATATATACAATCCCTGACAGTGTAACAAGTATTGGTGATGGTGCATTTGATTATTGCAAATCATTAACAAGCATATATGTATCAGATAACAACACTTCGTATTGTGATATAGACGGAGTTTTATTTAATAAAGATAAAACTGAACTTGTAACATATCCCGCGGGCAAAACTCAAACAATATATACAATCCCAGATAGTGTAACAAGTATTGGTAATGATGCATTTTCTAGTTGCGACTCATTAACAAGCGTGAGCATAGGAGATAGTGTAACAAGTATTGGTGATTGGGCATTTTATTATTGCAAATCATTAACAAGCATAACAATCCCGGATAGTGTAACAAGTATTGCTGATGGGGCATTTTATTGTTGCACATCATTAACAAGCATAACAATCCCGGATAGTGTAACAAGTATTGGTAATGGGGCATTTGAAGATTGCGAATCATTAACAAGCGTGAGCATAGGAGATAGTGTAACAAGTATTGGTGATTGGGCATTTTATTTTTGCAAATCATTAACAAGCATAACAATCCCTGACAGTGTAACAAGTATTGGTGAAGAGGCATTTTATTATTGCGAATCATTAACAAGCGTGAGCATAGGAGATAGTGTAACAAGTATTGGTTATAGTGCATTTTCTTATTGCAAATCATTAACAAGCGTGAGCATAGGAGATAGTGTAACAAGTATTGGTGATTATGCATTTTCTTATTGCTATTCATTAACAAGCATAACAATCCCGGATAGTGTAACAAGTATTGGTTATAGTGCATTTGAAGATTGCGCCAATGCAATTTTTTATTGTGCTTGTAATAATAGTTACGCAGAGAATTATTTAAAAGACGAAGGAAAAAACTATATAATTTCTCATAACTATTCAAATTTAAAATACAACACAACGGGACACTGGCATAAATGTTCTGATTGTGATTCTACAACAACAGTAGAATCACACAGTGGCGGTACTGCAACTTGCACAAGCAAAGCAGTTTGTTCAACTTGTAAGCAAAGTTATGGTAGCGCGTTAGGTCATAACTACAAAGAAAAAGTACTAATTCCGTCCTCGTGCGAAGTAGTCGGAAAAAAACAATTCACTTGTTCAAAATGCAACGATACCTATGAAGAAGAAATTTCTGCTTTAGGTCACGACCGAGTTGTAGTTGAGCAAGCACCATCTACAATTTTGAGCGATGGTTATGAAGTTATTGAATGCCAAAATGACGGTTGCAATTATAGTGATATTATTTATTATGACAGATTGACACTTGAATACAACAAAACTTATTACGAAAACGGAACAGACTATTACAAAATCGTTTTGGATAAATCAGGATTTTTAGTTTTCGATTTTGTTGGCGATAGCGAAAAATGGGCGATTAATATATATGATGAAGACGGTAAGAAAGTAGATACTTTAAAACCTGTGTATAAGTCATTTTTCAAAAAATCATATCTTCAAGCAGGTGTCAGTTCTTCTGTACCAAATGAAAATCAGATAACCGCTTTGTATGCAGGTGCTTATTACGTTGAAATCGAAAGACAAGATGAAAATTATAATTTCACAGGCGATTATCAATTCTCAATAGGTTATTTTCCGTCAAGCGAAACTTTAGTTGAAACAAAGTATAATTTTTATTACGATGCTCCAACTGCAAGAGAAATAACCCTTAATTCTACTTACAACGGATTTTTGGGCAGTAAATTTGCGGCTTATAATTATAGCGGTACTGAAATAGTTACAACCGATTCAACCGACGCGTATATCATTGAAATTCCAAAGGGAAGCGGTTGGGCGCAATTAAGTATAACGTTATCTGCTAAATCGTTCCCTCCACTTAATTCAAGTTGCACTATTAGTATTTACAATGCCGACTTTGATTTGTGCGAAGATTTTACACCTATGACAGTTTCGTCGGACTCAACAAAGAATCAAATAACGTATTTATACGAGGGTATTTATTATATTGCCGTTGACTCTAATCAGTCTATCGAATATAGTTTTAAAACGGAATACAAATCTACAGGAACTTTTGTATGCGTAACTCATAAAGGAAAGTTGATTGAAACAAAAAATCCAACTTGCACAATCGACGGTTATCAACTTTATGATTGTAATATTTGTCAGACTAAATATAAGGTTGTAATTCCGGCTCAAGGGCATATTAATGTAATTGATTACGCAAAGCCTGCAACCTATTTGACTTCCGGTTTGACTCAAGGCGCACATTGTTCAGTTTGCGGTCAAGTTTTAGTTGCTCAAAAAGTAATTCCAAAACTTGTTAAAGTGACTGTTAAAACACCTACCGTTAAATACACAGGTGGTAAGAAAAAGATTACAATTAAACACACAAAAGTCACAGGTACTACAAGTTTTGAAGTTCAATACAAAAAAGGCAACGGAAAGTGGCAAAAAGCAACTTACGTTCTAAAGAAAAACGGTTCAAAGGTAATTAAAAAACTCAAAAAAGGTAATTACAAAATCCGCGTAAGAGCGTTTGTAAAACAAAACGGCAAAACCGTATATTCTAATTGGACAAAACTTAAAAAAGTTAAAGTAAAATAATTTTTAGGGGCGAGAGGACACCTCCCGCCCTTTGTTTTTCTAAAATCGCTACGAATACGGCGAGGCTTTCGGGTATATCTTATTAAATATAACGGTATACAAATTAGATATTTTACATATCTAAAAAAGTTTGTTAAAATATTAACAGACTTGAAAATGAGTCAGAATATCAACCAGTTAATGCTTAAAAATTATTTATAAAAGGAGAAACAAAAATGCAAACACAGAAGACTTATGAAATTGTTGACAGTGTTGAAACACTTGAAGCAGCCCTCCAGAGAGTAAGAGAGGCACAGAAGAAATTTGCTACTTACACTCAGGAACAGGTTGACGAGATTTTCAAAGCTGCAGCAATCGCGGCAAACGGCCAGAGAATTCCTCTTGCAAAAATGGCTGTTGAAGAAACAGGCATGGGTATCGTAGAGGATAAGGTTATTAAAAACCACTATGCTGCTGAGTACATCTACAACGCTTATAAAAACACAAAAACTTGTGGTGTTATCGAAGAAGATAAGGCTTACGGCACAACAAAAATCGCTGAGCCTATCGGTGTAGTTGGTGCAGTTATTCCTACAACCAACCCTACTTCAACTGCAATCTTCAAAACACTTATTTCTCTTAAAACAAGAAACGGTATCATTATCAGCCCTCACCCAAGAGCAAAAAATTCAACTATCGCTGCTGCTAAAGTTGTTCTTGAAGCTGCTGTTAAAGCAGGTGCTCCTGAAGGCATCATTGACTGGATTGACGTTCCGTCACTTGATATGACAAACCTTCTTATGAAAGAGTCTGATATTATCCTCGCTACAGGCGGTCCTGGTATGGTTAAGGCTGCTTACTCAAGCGGTACTCCGGCGCTCGGCGTTGGTGCAGGTAACACTCCTGCAATCATTGATGAGTCTGCTGATACAGTTCTTGCAGTTAACTCAATTATTCATTCAAAAACATTCGATAATGGTATGATTTGTGCTTCTGAGCAGTCAGTTATCGTTCTTGATAAAGTTTACAAGAAAGTTAAAGATGAGTTCAAAGCAAGAGGTTGTTACTTCCTTAATGCTGATGAAACAGAAAAGGTAAGAAAAACAATTATCATCAACGGTGCACTTAATGCTAAAATCGTTGGTCAGAAGGCTCACACAATTGCAGCTCTCGCCGGCGTTGAAGTCCCTGAAGCTACAAAAATTCTTATCGGTGAAGTTGAATCAGTTGATATTGCTGAAGAATTCGCTCATGAGAAGCTTTCTCCTGTACTTGCTATGTACAAAGCAAAATCATTCGGTGAGGCACTTGACAAGGCTGAACAGCTCGTTGCTGACGGCGGTTACGGTCATACATCTTCACTCTATGTTAACGAAGTAACAGAAAGAGAAAAAATCGCTGAGTTCGGCGCAAGAATGAAAACTTGCCGAATTTTAGTTAACACACCTTCTTCACAGGGCGGTATCGGTGACCTTTACAACTTCAAACTTGCTCCGTCACTTACACTCGGCTGCGGTTCTTGGGGTGGTAACTCGGTATCTGAAAACGTTGGTGTTAAACACCTTATCAATATTAAAACTGTTGCTGAAAGAAGGGAAAATATGCTTTGGTTCAGAGCACCTGAAAAGGTTTATATGAAAAAAGGTTGCTTGCCTGTAGCTCTTGATGAGCTTAAGAATGTTATGGGTAAACAGAGAGCGTTCATCGTTACTGACAGCTTCCTTTACAATAACGGCTATACAAAAGCTATCACAGATAAGCTTGACGAAATGGGCATCGTACATACTACATTCTTTGATGTTGCTCCGGACCCGACACTCGGTTGTGCTACAGAAGGTGCTGCTCAGATGAGAGCATTCCAGCCTGACTGCATTATCGCTCTCGGCGGCGGTTCGGCTATGGACGCTGCTAAGATTATGTGGGTAATGTATGAGCATCCTGAAGCAGACTTTATGGATATGGCTATGCGTTTCGTTGATATTCGTAAACGTGTTTACACATTCCCTAAAATGGGCGAAAAAGCTTACTTTATCGCTATTCCTACATCAGCAGGTACAGGTTCAGAGGTTACTCCTTTCGCAGTTATCACTGATGAGAAAACAGGTGTTAAATATCCTCTCGCTGACTACGAGCTTATGCCAAATATGGCTATTATTGATGCTGACTTCCATATGTCAGCTCCAAAAGGACTTACTGCGGCATCAGGTATCGACGCTGTAACTCATGCTCTTGAAGCATACGCTGCAATGCTCGCTACTGACTACACAGACGGTCTTGCTTTACAGTCACTCAAAATTATCTTTGAATATCTCCCAAGAGCTTACGACAACGGTCAGAATGACCCAGAGGCAAGAGAGAAAATGGCTAACGCTGCTACTATGGCAGGTATGGCATTTGCAAACGCATTCTTAGGCGTTTGTCACTCAATGGCTCATAAACTGGGTGCTTTCTATCACTTACCACACGGTGTTGCTAACGCACTTATGATTGACCACGTTCTTCGTTTCAACGCTGTTGAAGTTCCAAGCAAAATGGGTACATTCTCGCAGTATGACCATCCTCATACATTAGCTAGATATGCTGAAGTAGCTGATTACCTCGGTATCAAAGGCAAGACAAATGAGGACAAACTCGAAAATCTTATCAAAGCTATTGATGAGCTTAAAGAAAAAGTTGGTATCAAAGCTACAATCAAGGATTACGGCGTAGATGAAGCTGAATTCTTAGAGAAGCTTGATGAAATGACAGAGCAGGCATTTGACGACCAGTGTACAGGTGCTAACCCAAGATATCCGCTTATGAGCGAAATCAAGCAGATGTACTTAAATGCTTACTACGGCAACAACGAAACAGTTTGATTGGAGGTATTATAATGAATTTAGACAGAGTAATTGCAGTTCGCACAGATAAAACAGTTTATCGTGACGGCGACAAGGCTATTAAGGTTTTCAATGAGGATTTTTCAAAGGCTGATATCCTTAACGAGGCTCTTAATCAGGCAAGAATTGAGGAAACTGAGCTTAATATTCCAAAAATCTCAGAGGTTACAACAATCGACGGCAAATGGGCAATCGTTTATGACTTTATTAAAGGCAAAACCTTGGCTCAGCTTATGGAAGAAAATCCTGAGAAGAAAGACGAGTATCTTGAATTGTTCGTTGATTTACAGATGACAGTTCACGCTCAGAAATGTCCGCTTCTTAACAAGCTTAAAGATAAAATGACAAGAAAAATCAGCGAGGCTGATTTGGATGCAACAACCCGTTATGAGCTTCATACCCGTCTTGAGGGTATGCCAAAGCATAACAAGGTTTGCCACGGTGACTTCAACCCTTCAAATATCATCATTGATGATAACGGCACAGCATTTATCCTTGACTGGTCACACGCAACTCAGGGTAACGCATCTGCTGACGTAGCAAGAACATATCTTCTCTTCTATCTCGCAGGCGATATCGATGGTGCTAACAAGTATCTCAACCTCTTCTGCAAGAAGAGCGATACTGCTAAGCAGTACATTCAGAAATGGCTTCCTATCGTTGCCGCTTCACAGTCAGTAAAAGGTAATCCGAAGGAAAGAGAATTCTTACTTTCATGGGTTAACGTAGTAGACTACGAATAAGAACTTGAATTGAGGATAGCGTGAAATTTCACGCTATCCTCAACAGGGATAATAAAGTGTCGGTAATTTCGACAGAATGGAGATCAAAAATGAAAATTACAGTATGTATAGGTAGTTCATGTCATTTAAAAGGTTCAAGACAGATTGTTGAAGAGTTACAGTATCTTATTAATCAGAATAATTTAAAAGAAAAAGTAGAGCTTGCAGGTACTTTTTGTATGGGTAACTGCAAAAACGGCGTATGTGTAACTTTGGATGATAAAGAGTATTCTTTATCACCTGAAACTACAAAAGATTTCTTTGAAAAAGAAGTATTGGCAAAGATTTAGTTTAATATTTTAAAAAATCCGTGTGATTTACACGGATTTTTTAAGGCAAATATCAGAGAAAGGAGCCTTTTTTCGGGATTTTACCTGAAAAATTTATGGAATATGATTGTTCAGGTTTGTATTGGCAGTTCCTGCCACTTGAAAGGATCACACGATATCGTAGATTTAATGAAAGCGGCGGTTGAGGAACACAATCTTTCTGATGAAGTTGTTCTTGCCGGCTCTTTCTGCTGCGGAATGTGCAGCAACAGCGGTGTTACCGTTGTAATTGATGATGAAAAAACAAGCGGAGTTACAAAAGAAAATTTCAAAGAATTTTTTGAAAAGAATATTCTACAAAAAGTTTCACGCTAAGAGGGTAGAAGATTATGGCTGATGTTTTAAAACTAAAAAAGTCTAATTGTAAAAACTGTTATAAATGTATAAGACATTGTCCTGTAAAATCTATAAGATTTTCAGGAAACCAGGCGCATATAGTTAATAATGAATGTATTCTGTGCGGTCAGTGTTTTGTTGTCTGCCCGCAGAATGCTAAAGAGATTACCGATGAAACAGAAAAGGTTGAGGTTCTTATCCAAAGCGGTGACCCTGTAATTGTTTCGCTCGCACCTTCGTTCGTTGCAAATTATGAGGGTGTCGGTATCGATGGTATGACAAAGGCGCTTAAAGAGCTCGGATTCTATGATGTTGAGGAAACTGCTATAGGCGCTACTATTGTTAAAAAAGAATATGAAAAAATGATTCATGAAAAAAAGCAGGATATTATTATCACTTCCTGTTGTCATTCAGTTAACCTGCTTATTCAGAAATATTATCCATTGCAATTGCCGTATCTGGCTGATATAATGTCACCAATGCAGGCTCATTGCGAGGATATCAGGAAGCGTTATCCTAATGCGAAAACCGTATTTATCGGTCCTTGTGTTGCTAAAAAGGATGAGGCTGAATATTACAAAAGTGCTGATGCAGTACTTACCTTTGAACAGCTTACTGAATGGCTTAAACGAAAGAATATCACACTCGAGAAGAGTTTCATAAAAAAAGAAAAATCAAAAGCGAGATTTTTCCCGACTACAGGCGGCGTGCTTAAATCAATGTCGCTTGACAGCGAGGATTATACATATATGGCGATTGACGGTGTTGAAAACTGTATCGCCGCTTTGGCTGAAATTGCTACAGGAAAGCTTAAGAATTGCTTTATTGAAATGTCGGCTTGCCATGGCTCATGTATCGGCGGACCGGTTATGGAAAAATATCATAACAGCTTGGTTCAGGATTACATAGCTGTTTCAAAGAGCGCAGGCGAAGAAGATTTCGATGTTGAAATGCCGAAGTCTTCCGAACTTAAAAAGAGCTTCGAGTCTATTCCTAAAAAGCTTACTATGCCTTCGGAAATAGAAGTTAAAGAAATTCTTAAAAAAATGGGTAAACAAAAGGCAGAAGATGAGCTTAATTGCGGCTCCTGCGGTTACAACACCTGCAGAGAAAAGGCAATTGCTATTTATCAGGGCAAGGCTGACCATTCTATGTGTCTGCCGTTCTTAAAAGATAAAGCCGAGAGTTTTTCTGATACAATTATCAACAACACTCCTAACGGAATCGTTGTGCTTAATGACCAACTCGAAGTTCAACAGATTAACCGCTCAGCGCTTAAGATTATGAATATCGCCAGAGCGTCTGATGTGCTTGGCGAACAGGTTATCAGAATTCTTGACCCGAAAGTGTTTATTGATGTTCAGACCACGGGCAGAAGTATTCATGATGAGCTTGTTTATCTTGCTGAGTATGACAAGTATGTTGAGCAGACAGTTATTTATGATAAAGAGTATAAGAGCGTTATGTGCTTAATGCGTGATGTTACTGACGAGCAGAACGAACGCAAAAAGAAAGAGTCTATAAGTATGCAAACGGTTGAGATTGCCGACAAGGTGGTTGACAAACAGATGCGTATTGTTCAGGAAATTGCGTCACTCCTTGGTGAAACTGCAGCAGAAACAAAAATTGCGCTTACAAAACTAAAGGAGTCGATTTCTGATGAATAATCTATGTGCAGATATCGGCTACCACAGCCTTATAAAACATGGCGAGCAGTTGTGCGGCGACCATATTGACGTTATCGAGCAGAATGAAAATTCTACCGTTATCGTTTTAGCTGACGGCTTGGGAAGCGGTGTTAAGGCGAGCATTTTGTCAACTCTTACTTCAAAAATCATTTCAACAATGGTTGCTGAAGGATTGTCGGTTGAGGATTGCGTTAAAACAATTGCCGCTACTCTGCCTGTTTGCTCAGTTAGAGGCGTTGCTTACTCAACCTTTACTATTATTCATCTTATCAATAATGATGAGGCTGAGATAATTCAGTATGATAACCCGCAGGTAATACTTCTTCGTGACGGAAAAAATTACGATTATCCGAAAACCGAAATGAATATCGACGGCAAGTCGATATTCACCAGCCGCATAAAGCTTCAGGAAAATGATATTTTCATTGCAATGAGCGACGGATGTATTCACGCCGGTGTTGGAATGGCGCTTAATTTCGGTTGGGAAAGAGATAACATCATTGAGTTTATGGAAACTTTCTATGATGTAGGCTTTACCGCTAAAACTCTTTCGACTATATTGCTTGATGAGTGTTACAAGCTTTACGGCAACAAGCCGGGTGATGACACTACCGTTTGTACAGTTAAAATCAGAGAGCGCAAACCGCTTAATATGCTTTTTGGTCCGCCTTCTGACAGAAACGACGCTAACAAAATGATGTCGCTTTTCTTCTCAAAAGAAGGTAAGCATATAATCAGCGGTGGTACAACTTCTTCAATTGCGGCTTCATTTCTTAAAAAGCCGCTTGAACCAAGTCTAGAGTTTGTTGACCCTGAGATTCCGCCGATTGCGCATATTGATGGTGTTGACCTTGTAACCGAAGGTGTAATCACTGTAAATAAGGTTGTCGAATATGCAAAAGATTACCTTGATGATAATGACTCTTATAAGCAGTGGAGCTACAAGCAGGACGGCGCTTCAATGATAAGCCGATTGCTTTTTGAAGAGGCCACCGACATCAACTTCTTTGTAGGCAGGGCGGTAAACCCAGCGCATCAAAATCCTGATCTGCCGATAAATTTCAATATCAAGATGAATCTTGTTACCGAATTGTCCGAGTGCCTTAAAAAGATGGGCAAAAGAATCAAAGTAAGTTATTTCTAAATAAAAAAGGGGATACCTATGAGAAAATTTGATACTAAAGTACAGTATTTAAAATACAAGGTACTTCGTGAAGTAGCACGTCAGGCTTGGAATGATACCTTGCTTGATAAGCTTCTTGAAATACCGAAAATCATTGTTCCGGGTAATACGCCTACAATGAGATGCTGCGTTTATAAGGAACGCGCTATTCTTGGCGAACGTGTGAAAATTGCTATGGGCGGCGATAAGAATAACCCGAATGTTATCGAGGTTATCAGCATTGCCTGTGATGAATGTCCTGTTGGCGGTTACGAAGTAACAGGCGCTTGCCGTGGTTGTCTTGCGCACCGTTGTGAAGATGTTTGCCCGAGAGGTGCTATTTCATTCGACCATAATCACGTTGCGCATATTGATAAATCAAAATGCGTTGAGTGTGGTAGATGTGCTCAGGTTTGTCCGTACAGCGCGATTGGTAATAACAAACGTCCTTGCGAACGTGCTTGTAAAATCGGCGCTATTTCAATGGACGAAACAAAGGCTGCAAGCATTGATAACAGCAAATGTATCTCTTGCGGTGCTTGCGTTTATCAGTGTCCGTTCGGCGCGATTACCGATAAGTCATTTATTCTTAATGTAATTGATGATATCAAAAAAAGCGAGAACAACAAGAAATACAAGGTTTATGCAGTTGTTGCGCCTTCTATTTCTTCACAGTTCCAGTATGCAAATTTAGGTCAGGTTATCACAGGAATAAAAGAGCTTGGCTTCCACACAGTTATTGAGGCAGCACTCGGCGCTGATATGGTAGCAATGAAAGAGGCTAAGGAGTTAGCTGAAAAAGGCTTTCTTACAAGCTCATGTTGCCCTGCATTCGTTAAATATATCGAAACTCAGTTCCCACAGATGGTAGAGCATATTTCGCACAACCTCTCACCAATGGCTGAGCTTGCAAAATATATTAAGGAAACCGACCCTACAGCAAAGGTTATATTTATCGGACCTTGTACTGCTAAAAAGATGGAGTTCCAGAAAGAGAATATTCATGAATATGTTGACAGCGTAATTACTTTCGAGGAATTGCAGGCGCTCTTTGACAGCAAGGATTTGGATATTACAACTCTTGAGGAAGGCGTACTTGATAACGCTTCTTACTACGGCAGAATTTTTGCCCGCAGCGGCGGTCTTTCTGATTCTGTTGTTCAGGCACTTAAAGAGCAGGAAATCGACTTTGAAGTCAAGGCTGAGGTCTGCGATGGAATTGAGCAGTGCAAGATGGCACTTCTTAAAGCATCAAAGGGTGTGTTGCCGGCTAACTTTATCGAGGGTATGTCTTGTATCGGCGGTTGTATCGGCGGTGCAGGTTGCTTAACTCACGGCGCTAAGGATAAGGCTGAGGTTGACAAATACGGCAAAGAGGCTATGGAAAAGACTATCAGCGATGCTATAAGCATTATTCAGTAAAAGTTTAATTAATTGTATAAATAGATTAAATTTGCTTTTTTCATTTTATGTTTCTCTATATTATAAAAGAAGTACCGCAGTTTGTCTGCGGTACTTCTTTTTTGTATAATTTTAAAAAAATAGGTTGAATTTATCCTATTTTTGTGTATAATAAAATCAGGAGGCGATTATAATGACAATTAATACAAAAAATCTGGTTTCTATTACAGAAGCAAATCAGAACTTTTCAAAAGTAGCGAGAATGGTGGACGAAAATGGAGCGGCTGTTATTTTGAAAAACAATGTGCCTCGTTATCTTATAATTGAATTTGAACAAGCCGAAAAAGAGCAGACTGCTTTAAACGAAGATGTTATGACAATTTCAAAAAGGCTCATTGAAAAAAACAAAGAGGCATATGAGGTATTATCTAAATGAAAATACTGACAAAAGAGCAGATTTTGTTCCTTCATAGCGAGCTCGTTAAACACACAGGCGGACAGGATGGGTTGCGCGATGAAGCTCTGCTTGACTCAGCTATAAGTGCACCGTTTCAATCGTTTGACGGAATTGATACGTTTCCGTCAATACAACAAAAAGCAGCAAGATTGGGTTACGGTCTGATAAAGAATCACGCTTTTATTGATGGTAACAAGAGAATAGGTGCTCATAGTATGCTTGTGTTTTTGAGTTTGAACGGCATTGAGCTTGAATATACGCAGGTAGAGTTATATACAATTATACTTGATATTGCATCAGGAAAAAAGAATTTTGAAGATTTGTTAAAATGGATAATTGAACATCAGATATAAGAGAAGTACCGCAGTTTGTCTGCGGTACTTCTTTTTGTAATACTTTTTATGATGTTTGATATGATTTTAAAATAGTTTATTTGAAAAATGACATATTTCAAGCTTATTTTAGATAAAAATCATTAGTTTTTATACAACTTGCATAAAATATTTATTGAAATTTCTGTTATAATGCGCAAAACGTAGAAATTTACGCGCATACAAACTTTTTCTTGCAATACTTGACTATTTATGTTATTATATTTAGGCGCGAGATATGCGCATACATGCGTTGAAGCAGGAGGTGGCCGCTCTTTGAAGCGGGAAATTTCTGCCGAGTATGTCCGATTTTAAACCGGGCGAAATTATACTGTTTAAAAGTATTTTCCTTATGTCTTAATACAAGGCAATCGGGCTTTGTTAATGGGGCGTAAAGGAACTTTAGCCGGACCCGGGAACTGCACGAGGTGTGCTGATTTCCGGTTTTATGTTGGAAAAACGTGAAACACCCGGCTGAGGGTTAACGACAAAAACAGTATGTCACTGCCCGCCGCCAGTAAATTTTTATAGGAGGCGTTAAAGCTATGGCAAAGGAAAAAATCAGAATCAGAATCAAAAGTTACGACCACGTTTTAGTTGACAAGTCAGCTGAAAAGATCGTCGAAACTGCGAAGCGCACAGGTGCTAGAGTATCAGGCCCTATTCCGCTTCCGACAGAGAGGGAAGTTGTTACAATCCTCCGCGCTGTTCATAAATATAAAGACAGCCGTGAGCAGTTCGAAACAAGAACTCATAAGAGATTGATCGACATTCTTCGTCCGTCAAACAAGACAGTAGAGGCTTTACAGAGCCTTGAATTACCTGCCGGCGTTGATATCGAAATCAACCTTTAATCAAAAGTTACTCTTGATTTAAGGTATTCCGATTAAACGCTTACAAGGTCATGTTGGTGAAAACCAACCAATAACCATAAGGAGGAAAAAGATATGCAGAAAGCTATCATTGGCAAAAAGATTGGCATGACCCAACTTTTTGACGAAAAGGGAAATGTTGTTCCCGTTACTGTTGTAGAAGCAGGCCCTTGCGTTGTTTCTCAGAAGAAAACCGTTGAAACCGACGGCTACGAAGCAGTACAGATCGGTTACGGCGATCTCAAAGCAAGCAAGGTAAACAAGCCTATGAAAGGACACTTTGAGAAAGCAGACGTTGCTCCGAAGAAATATCTCCGCGAGTTCAGATTAGCTGATATTTCAGCAATCAACGTTGGCGACATCATCAAAGCTGATACTTTCGCAGAAGGCGATAAGGTTGATGTTGTTGGTACTTCAAAAGGTAAAGGTACCGCAGGCGTTATCAAACGCTGGAACTTCGGCCGTTTGAAAGAATCACACGGTACAGGTCCTGTGCACAGACACGCAGGTTCGCTCGGTGCTTGTTCATCACCTTCACGTGTATTCAAAGGTAAAAAGTTAGCAGGTCACCTCGGCTCAGAGAGAGTTACAGTTCAGAATCTCGCTGTAGTTAAGGTTGACGTAGAGAACAACATCATCGCAATTAAGGGTGCAATCCCTGGACCAAAAGGCGGTATCGTTACTATCGCTGATTCGGTTAAGGCTTAAGAAAGGAGAGAAAAGATATGCCAACATTAGCAGTTGTAGATATGGCAGGACTTAAGGTTTCTGACATCGAAGTTTCTGATAAAGTATTTGGTATTACACCAAACGCAACAGTTATGCATCGTGCAGTTGTAACTTATCTTGCAGCACAGCGTCAGGGCACACAGTCTGCTCTTACTCGTGCAGAGGTTTCCGGTGGCGGTAAAAAGCCTTGGAGACAGAAGGGTACAGGCCATGCAAGACAGGGTTCGACACGTGCTCCACAGTGGACACACGGCGGTATCGTATTCGCTCCAAAGCCGCGTGACTATGATAAGAGCCTCAACAAGAAAGAAAGAGCACTTGCTATTAAATCAGCTCTTTCAGATAAAGTTGCTGAAAAAGCTCTCATCGTTCTCGACAAGATGGATGTAACAGAATACAAAACAAAAGTTGTTGCTGATATGCTTAAAGCAGTAGGCGCAGGTAAAAAAGCTCTCATCGTTCTCGACGAGAACAATGCTTTTGCAGTAAAGAGTGCTAACAACATCTGCGGCGTTAAAACAGCACAGACTAACACAATCAACGCTTATGATATTATCAATGCTGATTCATTGATCGTAACATCAGCTGCAATCAAAGCTATTGACGAGGTGTACGCATAATGTTCGCTGAGGATATTATTATCGCACCGGTTATCACCGAAAAAAGTATGGCTGCTGCTCGTGAGAAAAAGTACACTTTTAAAGTGGCTAAGGGCGCAACTAAAATCGAAATCAAAAAAGCTTGTGAAAAACTTTTTGACGGTATCGTTGTTAAAGATGTTAACACAATCAACGTTAGAGGTCAGGAAAGAAGATACGGCAGATACACAGGATACACAGAATCTTGGAAAAAAGCTATCGTAACTCTTACAGAAGCTTCTAAAACAATTGATTTCTTTGATGGAATGCTCTAAGAGCTAACCCGCTATTCGCAGTAGAATAGCAAAAGCGAAGTATGGGAAACGTGAGGCATTGAAATAAGTCCGTTTCTCGCAAAGCTAAAATTTACAGGAGAGTGAATATAATGCCAGTTAAACATTATAAACCGACTACCCCAGGTAGACGCGGTATGACAGTTATTGACTATTCTTCACTTTCAAAGGTTGCTCCAGAGCGTAGCCTCTTGGCTCCTTTGAACAGTAAGTCAGGCAGAAACAGCTACGGTAGAATTACAGTTCGTCATCGTGGCGGTGCCAACAGAAGAAAATACAGAATTATTGATTTCAAGAGAAATAAATTTGATGTACCAGCTACTGTACAGACAATCGAATACGATCCAAACAGATCAGCATTCATTGCTCTTATTCAGTACGAAGACGGCGAAAAGAGCTACATCTTAGCTCCAGTAGGTCTCAAACCGGGTCATAAAATCGTAAACGGACCTTCAGCTGATATCCTTCCGGGTAACGCTTTACCGCTTATTAATATTCCGGTTGGTACATTCATCCACAACATCGAGCTTTACCCAGGTAAAGGCGGTCAGTTAGCAAGAGCAGCAGGTAACCAGGCTCAGCTTATGGCTAAAGAAAATGGTTATGCACTTCTTCGTTTGCCTTCAGGCGAATTAAGAAATGTTCCTGAAAACTGCATGGCTACTGTAGGTCAGGTTTCAAACATTGAACATGAAAACGTTAACTACGGTAAAGCAGGTCGTCGTCGCCACATGGGTTGGAGACCAACAGTTCGTGGTTCTGTAATGAACCCTTGTGATCACCCACACGGTGGTGGTGAAGGTAAATCACCTATCGGTAGACCGGGTCCTGTTACTCCTTGGGGTAAACCTGCACTCGGACTTAAAACTCGTAACAAGCATAAAGCGTCTGACAAGCTCATTGTTAAACGCAGAAATGCTAAATAATCGGACGGAAGGAGCGTTTAATTATGTCAAGAAGTTTGAAAAAAGGACCTTTCGTGCAGCCTAAGCTTTTAGAAAGAGTAAAGGCAATGAACGAGTCCGGTGAAAAAAGAATCCTCAAAACTTGGAGCCGTTCTTCAACAATTTTCCCTGATTTTGTAGGACACACATTCGCAGTACATGACGGACGCAAACACGTGCCGGTTTATGTAACAGAAGATATGGTTGGTCACAAACTCGGTGAGTTTGCTCCTACCAGAACATTTAAGGGCCATGCTGGTTCTAAAACAACAAAATAAGAGGCCGAAAGGAGTTTAGATTATGGAAGCAAGGGCAACAGCGAAATATATTCGCATTTCCCCAAGAAAAGTTCAGATCGTTCTCGATTTGATCAGAAAACAGCCTGCTGATAAAGCTATGGCTATTCTGCGCCATACACCTAAGGCCGCTTGTGAGCCTTTGGAAAAATTGCTTAAATCAGCAATGGCTAACGCAGAAAACAATCACAATATGGATGTAAACAACCTCTACGTAGCAGAGTGTTATGCAGGTGCAGGTCCGATCCTTAAGAGAATTAGACCAAGAGCACACGGCAGAGCATACCATATCTACAAAAGAACATCACACATTACCTTGGTACTCAAGGAATATGAAGACTAATAGAAGGAGGTAGAAATAATGGGCCAGAAAGTTAATCCACATGGACTTCGCGTAGGCGTTATCAAAAACTGGAGCAGCCGTTGGTTTGCTGCTGATAAAGATTTCGGCGATACTTTGGTTGAGGACTACAAATTAAGAAATTATCTTAAAGCTCGTCTTTACAAAGCAGGCGTTCCTACAATCGAAATCGAAAGAGATGCTAAACGCGTTAGAATTTTCATTCATTGTGCTAAACCGGGTATGGTTATCGGCCGTAACGGTGCAGAAATTGAAAAATTAAAAGCAGATTGCCAGAAAATGCTCGGCAAACCTGTTATCATCAACATTGTTGAAGTTAAAAATCCTGACCTTAACGCTCAGTTAGTTGCTGAGAACGTTGCTTCTCAACTTGAGAACCGTATCTCCTTCCGCCGTGCTTTGAAACAGGCAATGGGCAGAACTATGAAACTTGGTGCTAAAGGTATTAAAACTCAGGTTTCAGGTCGTTTAGGTGGCGCTGAAATCGCTCGTGCAGAGCATTATCACGAGGGTACAATTCCGCTGCAGACAATTCGTGCAGATATCGACTACGGTTTTGCTGAGGCTAACACAACCTACGGTAAAATCGGTGTTAAGATCTGGATTTACAGCGGCGAAGTACTCAAGAGTGCTAAGAGAGTTTCTATGGGTAAAAATAACCGCAGAAAAGGAGGCAGAAAATAATGTTAATGCCAAAGCGTGTTAAATTCCGTAGAGTTCAGCGCGGTCGTATGAAGGGTAAAGCTACCCGCGGCAATACTGTAACTTACGGTAAGTTCGGCCTCCAGGCTTTGGAGCCGGCATGGATTACTGCTAATCAGATTGAAGCAGCCCGTATCGCTATGACACGTTACATCAAACGTGGCGGTCAGGTATGGATCAAAATATTCCCGGATAAACCGATTACTGAGAAACCGGCTGAAACCCGAATGGGTAAAGGTAAAGGTTCACCTGAGTACTGGGTTGCAGTTGTAAAACCGGGCAGAGTTATGTTTGAAATCGGAGGCGTTTCAGAAGAGCTTGCAAGAGAAGCTATGCGTCTTGCTATGCACAAACTCCCGATCAAATGTAAATTTGTAGTTAAGGAAGAGGACGGTGAGCAATAATGAAGGCAAGCGAATTAAGAGAAATGACAGTTGCAGAGCTTAACGAAAAGTTAGCTGATCTTAAAAAAGAACTTTTTAACCTTCGTTTTCAGCTCGCTGTAAACCAGCTCGAAAATCCTATGCGTATAAAAGCTGTTAAAAAAGACATTGCTCGTATCAACACAGTTATCACAGCAAAAAGTCTTGAAGAAAAGGCATAAGGAGGAAATAACTGATGGAAAGAAATCTTAGAAAAACCAGAGTTGGTAAAGTAGTTAGCGATAAGATGGATAAAACTATCGTAGTTGCTATTGAAGATAATGTAAAACACAAACTTTACAATAAAATCGTAAAGAAAACAGTTAAGCTTAAAGCTCATGATGAAAACAACACCGCTGGCATCGGCGACAGAGTTCTTGTTATGGAAACAAGACCTCTTTCAAAAGATAAGAGATGGCGCTTGGTAGAAATCATCGAGAAAGCTAAATAAGAAGGAGGAACCACTGTGATACAGCAACAGAGTTATCTTAAGGTAGCTGACAATACCGGTGCTAAAGAATTAATGTGTATCCGTGTATTAGGTGGCTCAGGCAGAAGATATGCTAACATTGGTGACGTTGTGGTTGCTTCTGTTAAGAAAGCAGCTCCAGGCGGCACTGTTAAAAAAGGCGATGTTGTAAAAGCTGTCGTTGTTCGTTCAGTTAAAGGACTTCGCCGTGAAGATGGCACATACATCAGATTTGATGAAAATGCTGCCGTTATCATCAGAGAAGATAAAACCCCGAGAGGCACCCGTATCTTTGGACCGGTTGCCAGAGAGCTTCGTGATAAAGATTATATGAGAATCTTGTCACTCGCTCCGGAAGTACTTTAAGGAGGGGCTTGTAAATGAGTAAGATTCACGTTAAAACCGGTGATGAAGTTATCATCATTTCAGGTAAAGATAAAGGCAAAACAGGTAAAGTTCTCGCTGTAAGCCCTGAGGAAGGCAAAGTTATCGTTGAGAAATGCAACATGGTAACTAAGCACGTTAAACCTCGTAAAGCAGGCGATCCGTCAGGTATCGTTAAGGCTGAAGGTGCTTTATATGCTTGTAAAGTACAGCCTGTATGTCCTAAGTGCAAAAAACAGACAAGAGTTGCACACAAATTTGAAAGCGACGGAAAGAAAATCCGCGTTTGCGCTAAATGCGGCGCTGAACTTAAATAAGGAGGAGTAAATTATTATGTCAAGATTTAAAGATTTGTATAAAAATGACGTTGCTCCTGCTTTAATGAAAAAGTTCGAGTACAAAAGCGTTATGCAGATTCCTAAGATTGATAAAGTTGTTATCAATGTAGGTGCCGGCGAAGCTAAAGATAACTCAAAAGTTATCGATTCTATCGCAAATGACCTCGCTATTATTACAGGTCAGAAACCGGTTGTATGCCGTGCTAAAAAATCAGTAGCGAACTTCAAACTTCGTGAAGGTATGCCAATCGGTGTTAAAGTTACACTCAGAGGCGAGAAAATGTATGAGTTTATTGACAGACTCTTCTCACTCGCACTTCCACGTGTACGTGACTTCAGAGGAATTAATCCTAATTCTTTCGACGGCCGCGGCAATTACAGCATGGGCGTTAAAGAGCAGCTTATTTTCCCTGAAATCGAATATGACAAAATCGACAAAGTTCGCGGTATGGATATCACATTTATCACTACTGCAAATACAGACGAAGAAGCTAGAGAGTTATTAACTCTTATGGGCGCTCCGTTTGCGAAATAAGGAGGAGGATTTATTATGGCTAAAACATCTATGAAAGTTAAGCAGCAGAGAACCCCTAAATTCTCAACTCGCGCTTATAACAGATGTAAAATCTGTGGTAGACCACACGCTTATCTCCGCAAATACGGAATCTGTCGTATCTGTTTCAGAGAACTCGCTTACAAAGGCGAAATCCCAGGCGTAAAGAAGGCAAGCTGGTAATCGGCTGTTATTGAATAAAGGAGGTTTATGGCATGCAAGTAACCGATATTATCGCTGATATGCTTACAAGAATCCGTAACGCAAGCTCAGCAAAACATGATTCGGTTGACGTACCTGCTTCAAACATGAAGAAAGCAATCGCTCAGATTCTTGTTGATGAAGGTTATGTTAAGAGTTTTTCCGTAGTTGATGACGGAAAACAGGGTATCATTCGTATCCAGTTAAAATACGGCGCAAACAAGACCCCTGTTATCCAGGGCTTACGCAGAGTTTCAAAACCTGGTTTGCGTATATATACAGGCGTAGAAGATATGCCACAGGTTATGAGAGGACTTGGTATTGCAATCCTTTCAACATCTAAAGGTATTATGACAGATAAGCAGGCACGCCGTGAGAACATCGGCGGCGAAGTCCTCGCTTTCGTATGGTAAGGAGGTAATGGAAGATGTCACGTATTGGTAAGAAACCAATCGCTATTCCGGCTGGAGTAGAAGTTAAATTGGATGGCAATTCCGTTACAGTTAAAGGACCTAAAGGTACCCTTACCCAGGAATTCAATCCTAATATGGAAATCAAAGTTGAGGGTAATGAAATCACAGTTGCTCGTCCTAACGATGAGAAAGAAAACCGTGCACTTCACGGCTTAACTCGTTCATTACTCGCTAACATGGTTGAAGGCGTTAATAACGGCTTCAAAAAAGTTCTCGATGTAAACGGTGTTGGTTACCGTGTTCAGAAACAGGGTAAACAGTTAGTTATGAACCTCGGTTTCTCACATCAGGTAATAATGGAAGAAATCGATGGCATCACAATCGAGTGCCCAAGTGCTAACCAGATCGTTATCAGCGGTCCTGACAAACAGAAAGTTGGTCAGTTCGCAGCTGAAGTAAGAGAAAAAAGACCGCCTGAGCCGTATAAAGGCAAAGGTATCAAATATGCCGACGAAGTTATCCGCCGTAAGGAAGGTAAAGCCGGCAAAGGTGCAGGTTGATAAGGGAGGAGTGAAATTATGGTTAACAGACCAGATAGCAAAGCAGCTCGTCAGAGAAGACATAAGAGAGTCCGTGGTAAGATTTCAGGCACAGCTAGTTGCCCGCGTCTTAGCGTATTCCGTTCACTCTCAAACATTTACGCACAGGTGATTGATGATTCAACCGGCAAAACTATTGTTTCTGCTTCAACTGTTGAAAAAGATTTCGCAGGTAACGGCGGTAACAAAGAAGCAGCTCGTAAGGTTGGTCAGACTGTTGCAGAGCGTGCTGTAAAAGCAGGAATTACCGAGGTTGTTTTTGACCGCGGAGGAAATATCTATCACGGCCGTGTTAAAGAATTGGCCGAAGGCGCTCGTGAGGGCGGCCTCAAGTTCTAATAAGGAGGAGAAAAACTTTGGCTAATATTGACGCATCTGTACTTGATTTACAGGAAAGAGTAGTTGCCATTAACCGTGTATCAAAAACGGTTAAAGGTGGCCGTATTATGAAATTCTCAGCCCTCGTGGTTGTTGGTGACGGCAACGGTATCGTTGGTTTCGGTATCGGTAAAGCCGCTGAGGTTCCGGAAGCAATCCGTAAAGGTATTGAAGACGCTAAAAAGAACCTCATCAAAGTAGCCCTCAAAGGAACAACAATTCCTCATGAGGTAATCGGTGCATACGGCGCAGGTCGAGTTCTTATGAAACCTGCTGCAACAGGTACCGGTGTTATCGCGGGTGGTCCTGCTCGTGCTGTTATCGAAACAGTAGGTATCAAGGATATCCGTACAAAAGCATTGCGTTCAAACAATCCTTGCAACGTCGTTCGTGCTACAATTCAGGGTCTTGCTTCACTCAGAAGCGCTGAAGAAGTTGCAGCAATCCGCGGCAAGTCAGTAAAAGAAATTTTAGGTTAATAAGGAGGCAGCAAAATGGCTACTAAAAAGACAAAGGCTGCAGGCCTTACAATCACTTTAAAGAAAAGTCTGATCGGTTGCAAAGAAAAACAGATCGCTACAGCAATTTCACTTGGTCTTAAAAAGCCGGGCGACTCAACAGTTCAGCCTGACAATGCTCAGACTAAAGGTAAAATCGCTAAAATATCCCACCTCGTAGAGGTAACTGAATAACTAAGGAGGTGCGACAAAAATGAAACTTCATGATTTAGCTCCGGCTCAGGGTTCTGTTAAAGAATCAAAGAGAATCGGTAGAGGTGCTGCTTCAGGACAGGGCAAAACTGCAGGCAAAGGTCATAAAGGTCAGAAAGCCCGTTCAGGCGGCGGAGTTCGTCCAGGCTTCGAAGGTGGTCAGATGCCACTCGCTAGACGAGTTCCTAAGAGAGGTTTTAACAACATTTTCGCAAAGAAAATCGTTGCTATTAATTTATCAGCGCTTAACGCTTTTGAAGATGGCGCAGTTGTAAACGCTGATGCTTTAATCGAAAAAGGTATCATCAAAAAAGCTTATGACGGTGTTAAAGTTTTAGGCAATGGTAAAATTGAAAAGAAATTAACCGTACAGGCAACTGCTTTTTCAGCTTCTGCTAAGGAAGCAATCGAAGCAGCAGGAGGAAAGGCAGAGGAGGTTTAAACTATGTTTGAAACACTTCGTAATGCCTGGAGAGTAAAGGAAATTCGTCAGAAGATTCTTTACACTCTTATGATTGTTCTGGTTTTTAGAATCGGTTCATATCTTCCTGTACCGTTTATCGACGTAGAAGCACTTAAGGGTGTTATTTCAGGAAGCGGCGCATTCTTCAACTACCTCAATGTATTGACCGGTGGTGCTATGGAATACGGTGCGCTCTTCGCAATGTCTATCACACCTTACATCAACGCTTCAATTATCATGCAGCTTCTTACTGTTGCTATTCCGCCGCTTGAGAGATTAGCTCAGGAAGGTCAGGAAGGTCAGAAGAAGATTGCTAAGTACACACGTTTTGCTACAGTTATCCTCGGTCTTATCCAGGGTACAGCTTTCTGGTGGTGGCTCTTCGCTTCAAATCCGGAAAGCAGCACAGCTACAAGCTACATCATGGCTGAGACTGGCTTTGAAAAAGTATTCTCAGCTATCGTAATCATTCTTTGCTTTACCGCTGGTTCAGCATTGATGATGTGGCTCGGTGAAAGAATAGATGAAAAAGGTATTGGCAACGGTATCTCAATTCTTCTCTTCGCCGGTATCATTTCAAGATTACCTTCAGGTATTCAGACTCTTTACACTTACCTTACACAGGGTAAATGGATTGAGGTTCTCGTAGTTCTCGTTATTCTTATTGCAGTTATTCTGTTTATCGTTTGGATGCAGTTTGCTGAAAGAAGAATTCCGATTCAGTATGCAAAACGAGTTGTCGGCAGAAAACAGTATGGCGGACAGAACTCACATATGCCTATCAAGGTTAATATGTCAGGCGTTTTGCCTATTATCTTTGCAAGTTCAATCCTTATGATTCCTCAGCAGGTTCTTACATTTATGAATCCTAATACAGCTGAGGCAGCTCAAAGCACTTGGTACAGAGTTTTAACTCTCCTTGACTATCAGAGCTGGACTTATGCAATTATTTACTTCGGTTTAATTATCGCTTTTGCTTATTTCTATACATCAATTCAGTACAATCCTGTTGAGATGGCAAACAACTTAAGAAAGAACAACGGTGCAATTCCGGGTATCCGTCCGGGTAAACCAACACAGACATTCATCAAGAATATCTTGTCAAGAATTACTCTTATCGGTGCTATCTTCCTTGGTATAATTGCTGTTCTCCCGATTATCATCGGTCAGTTTGTAAATATTGATGTTTCACTCGGCGGTACTTCAATGCTTATCGTAGTAGGTGTTGCTATTGACACCGTTCAGTCACTCGAATCTCAGATGATGATGCGTCATTACAAAGGATTCCTTGACTAAGCATTAACGCCTTAATATAGAAAGGTGGTAAAAGTTATGAATTTAATTTTTCTCGGAGCTCCTGGTGCCGGTAAAGGCACTCAGGCTGAAAAAGTAAGCGAAAAGTTAGGTATTCCTACAATTTCAACAGGTAATATCATTCGCGAAGCTTTGAAAAATGAAACCGAGATGGGACTTAAAGCTAAGTCTTTCATCGAATCAGGTAAATTAGTTCCTGATGAAGTTGTTATCGGTATCATCAAAGACCGTTTGGCTGAAGATGATTGTCAGAATGGTTTTATTCTTGACGGTTTCCCGAGAACAATTCCACAGGCTGAGGCACTTGATGCAATGGGTATCAAAATCGACAAGGTTATCGACATCGAAGTTGCTGATGAAAAAATCGTTCAGCGTATGTCAGGTCGTCGAGTTTGCCCAGATTGCGGTGCTTCTTACCATACAGAATATAAGAAACCTCAGAAAGACGGCATCTGTAATGCTTGCGGTGCTGAGCTTGTAATCCGCAAGGATGATAAGCCGGAAGTTGTTCTTGACAGACTTAACGTTTATCATGAGCAGACTGAGCCGCTTAAAGATTACTATGCAGCTAAGGGTGTCTTAAAAGAAGTTGAAGGTCAGGAAGAAGTTGCAGATACAACTGCATTGACCTTTAAAGCTTTGGAGGATTAAGCATGGTAGTGCTCAAAACATCCCGTGAGATTGAACTCATGAGGGAAGCCGGAAGAATTTCGGCTATGGCACTGCGTCTTGTAGGAGAACATGTAAAACCCGGCGTTTCCACTTACGAGTTGGATAAAATCGCTTATGACTATATAATAAGTCAGAATGCCAAGCCGGGCTTCCTTAACTATAACGGTTTTCCTGCAAGTGCATGCATTTCCATAAATAATCAAGTTATCCACGGCATACCTGATAAAAAAACAATACTTAAATCCGGCGACATTGTGAGCGTCGATTTGGGTGCGGTTTACGAAGGGTATAACGGCGATAATGCTGCCACATTTGCTTGCGGGGATGTTTCACCCGAAGCAGAGCGGCTGATGGAAGTAACCAAGCAGAGCCTTTACGAAGGCATCAAAAAGGCACTTCCCGGCGGCAGACTCGGCGATATATCTTCTGCAATTCAGGAATATGTTGAGTCGCGCGGTTACTCGGTGGTACGAGAATTTGTGGGACATGGAGTAGGCGCAAGACTGCACGAAGACCCTGAAGTTCCGAATTTCGGAAAAGCGGGTCATGGTGTACGATTAGTACCGGGCATGACATTAGCTATTGAGCCTATGATAAATGTAGGCAAACCCGGTGTCAGAACGCTGTCAGATGGTTGGACTGTGGTAACGCAGGACGGCAGTCTCTCAGCACATTTTGAACACAGTATTGCAATTACAAAAAACGGTCCGATTATTTTAACGGATGCAGATTATTGTAAAGAAAATTAAAAGGGGAGGTTAAGGTTATGGCCAAAGCGGATAACATTGAGTTACAGGGTACTGTTGTTGAAGCATTACCTAATGCAACATTTAAGGTAGAGCTTCAGAACGGTCACATTATTTCAGCCCACATATCCGGTAAGTTAAGAATGAATTACATTCGTATTCTTCCGGGCGATAAGGTAACAGTTGAAATGTCACCTTATGATTTAACAAAAGGACGCATTACATGGCGTTCAAAGTAGGATAACAAACTAAATCCGAAATTTTATAACAAAAATCGGTCTTTTGTTTAAGCGAAAGGAATGATTAGAATGAAGGTCAGACCTTCTGTTAAGAAAATATGCGAAAAATGCAAAGTCATTAAACGCAAGGGTAAAGTCATGGTTATCTGTGAAAACCCTAAACACAAACAGCGCCAGGGTTAAGGCGATAATGTTTTCGGAGGTGTAATAAAATGGCACGAATTTCCGGTGTTGACTTGCCTAATAACAAGCGAGTAGAAATTGGACTTACCTATATTTTTGGTATCGGTCTCACAACATCAAAAAAGATTTTGGCTGAAACAGGCGTAAATCCTGACACAAGATGTAAGGATCTTTCAGAGGACGATGTAGCAAAACTTCGTGAGTATATCGAGCATAACTGCAACGTAGAGGGTGACCTCAGACGTGATATCGCATTCGATATTAAGAGACTTATCGAAATCGGCAGCTACAGAGGTACTCGTCACCGTAAGGGACTCCCTGTAAGAGGTCAGAGATCAAAAACAAATGCAAGAACACGCAAAGGTCCTAAGAAGACTATTGCTAACAAGAAGAAGTAAGAGAGGGTTAGATTATGGCAACAAAGAAAACAGCATCAACCCGCCGCCGTCGCGAGAAGAAGAATATCGAACGCGGCAGCGCACATATTCAGTCAACCTTCAACAATACTATTGTAACCATTTCAGATACTCAGGGAAATACACTTTCTTGGGCATCAGCTGGTGAATTAGGCTTCAGAGGTTCTAAAAAATCAACTCCGTTTGCTGCTCAGTCAGCTGCTGAAACAGCTGCTAAAGCTGCTATGGAGCACGGTTTAAAGACAGTTGAAGTTTTTGTTAAAGGTCCGGGTGCAGGCCGTGAAGCTGCAATCAGAGCATTGCAGACAGCAGGTTTGGAAGTTAGCCTTATCAAAGACGTAACTCCAATCCCACACAACGGTTGCCGCCCACCAAAAAGACGTAGAGTATAATTATTAGGAGGTGCTAAAACATGGCAAGATATACAGGTCCTGTATGCAGACTTTGCCGTAGAGAAGGCGAAAAGCTTTTCTTAAAAGGTGAAAGATGCTATTCAGATAAATGTTCTATTTCTCAGAGAAATTATGCTCCTGGTCAGCATGGTCAGGGTCGTAAAAAGAACTCAGAGTATGCTACTCAGTTCCGTATGAAGCAGAAAGCTAAACGTTACTACGGTGTATTAGAGGGTCAGTTCCACAAATACTTTGTAGAAGCTGAAAGAAGACAGGGTATCACCGGTGAAATCCTTCTCCAGATTCTCGAAAGCCGTCTTGATAACATTGTTTACAGACTCGGTTTTGCTAGCAGCAGAAAAGAAGCTCGCCAGTTGGTTACTCACAACCACTTTACAGTAAACGGTAAAAAGGTAAATATTCCTTCATACCTCGTAAAAGCAGGCGATGTAATCGCAGTTAAATCAAAGAGCTTAGACAGCGTTAAAATCAAGTCAGTTCTTGAAGCTAACAGCGCACGTCCTGTTCCGGCTTGGTTAGAGCGTGATGCAAATGCAAATTCAGGTAAGGTTGTAAACCTTCCTTCAAGAGAAGATATTGACACACCTGTTGAGGAGTCACTTATCGTCGAGTTGTATTCAAAATAATTCGTCTTTCCGGATATTTATTTTCAAATTACCGGCAGTTTTACTGCCTACAAAGCAGCAGTTTTTACTGCTAAAAGGAGGATTTTGAATGATTGAAATCGAGAAGCCAAGAATAGAAGCTGAAGAGTTAGCTGAAGATGGTTCTTATGGTAGATTTTCCATTGAACCGCTTGAAAGAGGATTTGGTATCACACTTGGCAACAGCCTTCGTCGCGTACTGCTTTCTTCCCTCCCGGGCGTTGCAGTTACTTCGATAAAGATTGATGGCGTTGTGCATGAATTTTCAATAATTCCGGATGTTAAAGAGGATGTTACTGAAATAGTTCTCAACATTAAAGGTGTTACCGCAAAGATTCACGGGGAAGCTCCTAAGGTTTGCTATATTGAAGCCGAGGGCCCTTGTGAGGTTACTGCCGGTGACATCAAGAGCGATTCCGAAGTAGAGATTCTTAATCCTGATTTGCATATTGCAACAATTTCAGAAGGTGGCAAGCTCTTTATGGAGCTTACCTTTGATAAAGGCCGCGGATACGTTCCGGCTGAGAAAAACAAACAGGCACAACCGGTTATCGGAGTTCTTCCGGTAGACTCGATTTACACACCTGTTACTAAAGTGAATTTCAACGTTTCAAACACACGTGTTGGTCAGGTAACTGATTTTGACAAACTTACTATTGATGTATGGACTAACGGCACAATCTCCGCTCAGGAGGCTGTTGCGTTAGCTGCCAAGGTGCTCACTGAACATCTTAACTTGTTCGTTGACCTTTCTGCTGAGGCAACTCAGAGCGATATTATGGTTGAAAAAGACGATAATGCTAAGGAAAAGGTACTTGAGATGACCATTGAGGAGCTTGACCTTTCAGTTCGTAGCTTTAACTGCTTGAAGAGAGCAGGCATCAACACTGTTGAAGACTTGACTCAGAAATCTGAAGAAGATATGATGAAAGTCAGAAACTTAGGTAGAAAATCACTTGAAGAAGTTATTCATAAGCTTGAATCTTTGGGCTTTGGACTTCGCAAAGAGGAAGAATAAAATTCTTATAACCACAAACTGAAAAGGAGTGAGTTAAATGCCAGGTACAAGAAAACTCGGCAGAACTAGCGATCAGCGTAAAGCAAGGCTCAGAGCTATGGTTACTTTTCTTTATGAAAACGGCAAAATCGAAACAACCGTAACTCGTGCGAAAGAAGTTCGCAACATGGCTGAAAAATATATTACTATTGCTAAAACTAACGACTTAAATGCTCGTCGTAAGGTTATGGCTTTTGTAACAAAAGAAGACGTTGTTACAAAACTCTTTAACGAAATTGCACCATCTTACAGTGATAAAAACGGTGGTTACACCAGAATTACTAAGATTGGTCCTCGTAGAGGAGATGCCGCTGAAATGGCAATTATCGAACTTATTAAATAAGTTTAAAGTAAGCTTAAATCCCCGAAGTATAAAACTTCGGGGATTTTTATTGTTTAATCAATGCACCGAGATATCAGCTGTATCGATTATAGTAATTTGAATTTCATGTTTCTTTGAGAATTTAATACTTTCAATATTTGCATCTGATGCGTTATTCCAAAAAGCAATTGCGTAATCCGCACTTTTAAGCATATAGTAGCTAAGTTTTAGTATACATTTTTTTGTATAATGCTTTTGAATAAGTGTTTCTTTATCACACGCAGCTGCAATATTAAAGTATTGTTCTCTGTTTGCTTCAGACCAGTAGGCAGCCTGATTTTCAAAGGGGATTGCACATTCCAACGTTATTTGCGGATATTTCTTTTTTAAATCGAGTACAATTTGTGCAGCAAGTATATCTGTGCCGATTGACATACCGCTGATGAAATGAGTGACATTGTTTTTTACTATTTTGTTTTCTATTTCTTTTTGTAAAGTTTTTTTCAGATTAATACATTTTTCGTCCTGTTCATTGAAAAAACGGACTGTTTTCTGATTAAAATCGAAAAAACAACAAGTTTTTCCCTCTTTCATTTTTATACCTCGTTTATTATGTATTTACGATTGAGATTAAATCGTAAATACATAATAACACTATTAGAATGAAAAATATGTCGAAAATTGAGAACATTTAAAAAAACTGCGTGAATTTTCACGCAGTTTTTTGGTTTTTTGTATTAATTGTTGTTTTTTGCTTGCTTAATCATATTCAATCAGATTGTAGCTGAAACGGTTTTTGACCATTTACCGAAAACTTTCTTGCCGTCAACGCCCTTGCAGTATGCTCTTACTTTGAAGTAATACTTGCCTGATGAAGCTTTGATAGTTTTCGGGAGTTTTTTAACATTTAATGTTTTTGCACCTTTAAGATTTGAGTTTTTAGAATACTTAATCTGATAACCTGCAACATTTTTAATCGCTTTTTTCAAGGATACTGTTGAATTTTTTACCTTTACAACAGGAGTTGATTTAAAATTAGCAGTAGTTATCTTTTTAGCCGCCGAGTAAACACCTTCAACTGTGAATTTTGCATCAGAATAATAAGCTTTTACTCTGTATGAATATTTCTTGTTTGCAGAAATCTTCTTGTCTGTGCAGAAAAGATTAAGCGAACCATCGTAATTTTTAAGATTTTGAACAGCTACGGTTTTAAATGCTTTCCATTTGCCGTTGCCGATTTTCTTTTCAACCTTATAGCCTGTTACGAAAGAGCTCTCTAACGGTGTCCAGCTGATTTTAAGAGTTTTTGTATTCTTATAAGCAACTTTTAAACCTTTTACCTTTTTCGGAGTGTACTGAACTTTTGCAAGCTCTGTTATTGCGGCGTCTTTATCAGCTGCCTTTGTCCAAGCCGCAGTTGATTTCTCTGTGATGGCGTAAACAATTGTTTTGCCTTCGTTATAAGTAATTGTATAATCATCTTTTTTCTCACAGTTTGTATCGACAACTTTGTAAGGGAATTTTACAGTCATATCAGCAGTAATTTCAATTTCTGCCGCCTTAAACACTTCCTGATAATCTTCAGAGCTACTTATTGCGCCGTTGCCGTAAGCCCAGAAATCAGTTGTGGTAAATTCGCCTGCTGAGCCTAATGACTCATTAATTTCATCAAGACTGTTGGTTTTAGTTTCAACGCTGGAATAATACTTAACACCATCGATTGTTTCGGTAAGCCCATTTTTGTCAGACTCTTTTTTAAATTCATCAAACGAAGTAGTATCACCTGTTGAAGCCGCAAGCTTTTCAAGCTCTTTTTCGCTGATTGACATTTTCATTGTAACAGCAGCTTTTCCGTCGGTTTTGATTTCAACTGTCTGAGCATAATTACAGCCCACAAGTGCTAAACACATTACAACTGCAAGTACAAGTGCTGTTAATTTTTTAATACTTTTCATAAATAACCTCCGTAATATAGATTTGATTTATGCTAAGTACACTTTAGCATATTATCGCGTTTTTGTCAATGAATTTCACCGATTTTTGGCTTTTTCGGGCTTTCAGACATATAATAATAAAAAACAGATATAAGGTGATAAATATGTGTTCAATTTGCGGATTGATTAATTTTCATGAACAGATAGAAGAAAAACTCAAACGTACAGAAACTATGGGCAGGACTATGAAACACAGAGGAATGGACGACGACGGCAGTTTTGAATTTGCTTACGGCGCTTTACAGCACAACCGTCTATCAGTAATGGACCCTGAAAACGGCAGACAGCCAATGAGCGCAAAAAAAGACGGTAAAACCTACACAATTGTCTATAACGGCGAGGTTTACAATTGCGATGAGCTTCGCAAACAGCTAAATGAAGAGGGAATAAATTTTAAAACAAATTGCGATACCGAGGTAGTACTTTATACTTATATGTTGTACGGCGAGAAGTGCGTCGAAATGCTTAACGGCATTTTTGCATTTGCAATTTATGACGAGAAACAAGAACATATATTTTTAGCTCGTGACAGATTCGGTATAAAGCCGTTTTTCTATTCGGTTTTTGGAAGTACATTCGCTTTTGCGTCTGAAATAAAAGCATTACTAACACTGCCTGAAATAAAGCCGATTGTAGACGAAAAGGGAATATGGCAGCTGCTTTTCTTAGCGCCGATTACGCTTGAGGGATATACGGTTTTCAAAGATATTTTGGAGATAAAACCAGGCTATTGCGGTACTTTTTCAAAAGAAGGGCTCTCTTTATATAAATACTTTGAATTAATACCCGAGCGGCTTGATGTCACCCCGAGCGAGGCGGCTGACGAAGTAAAACGTCTGCTCGAAGATACGGTGAAAAGACAGGTTATATCCGATGTACCGCTCTGCACATTTCTTTCAGGTGGTCTTGATTCCTCTGCGCTTTCAGCACTTGCCGCAAGGGAATATGTGAAAAAAGGCAGGATTCTTTCAACCTATTCATTTGAGTATGAGGATAATAAAAAGAATTTTAAACAGTCGTTATTTCAGCCTCAGGGCGATGATGATTTTGCGATTTATCTGGCTGAAGTGCTCGGCACAGACCATACTGTGTTGACAGTTCCAACTCAAACCGTCGCAGATTATCTCACAAAAGCAGTTCATTACCGCGATTTTCCCGGTCAGGCTGATATCGATTCCTCATTGCTGTATTTTTGCGCACAGGTAAAGAAAAATCATACCGTTGCAATGTCAGGGGAGTGTTCCGATGAGATTTTCGGTGGTTATCCTTGGTTTTATCGCGAAGAAATGCTTTATTCCGACTTTTTCCCGTTTGTTCACGACCCGTTTGCGAGAATAAATCTCTTTAATAAGAATAAGGTAAAGCCTGATGAGGGCTATAAATATATGTCGGGAGTTTACAGAAATGATATCGACTCGGTGCGTGTGCTTGAAAGCGATTCCGAGGCTTCTAAAACTGCGCGAGTTGCTACTATCCTTTCGGTAAAATACTTTATGACAAATCTGCTTGAACGAAAAGACCGAATGAGTATGGCTTCGTCACTTGAGGTGCGCGTGCCGTTTGCCGATCATAGGCTTGCTCAGTTCGTTTACAATGTACCTTGGGAGATAAAATTTGAAAATGCGCAAGAAAAGGCGCTGCTCAGAAACGCTATGCGAGATTATCTGCCTGATAAGATTTTATGGCGCAAAAAGTCGCCTTACCCGAAAACCCACAACCCGAAATACGAGCAGCTTGTTACCGAAATGCTTGAAAACAGGCTTAAAAACGGCATCGACCGTTTAGCGGAAATTCTCGATTTCGATGTTTACAAAGCGCTGAAGGAGAAGGATAATATAACCTGGTTCGGTCAGCTTATGGCGAAACCTCAGCTTTTTGCGTGGCTTTTACAGCTTGATTATTTCTTAGAAAATTATAATTGTATAATAAATTGTTAACTTTTGCTTGGCAATTTTCATAAACTCGCTTGCTTATATTTGTATTATCTCATAATTGTAAAAAAATCAAAATCATGTTATCATATATTATAGGATAATTCTGTTAGGAGCGAATATTATGAAGAAAATTATTTGTTTATGTTTATCATTTTTGATGGTATTTTCTGTGTTTACAACATTTTCGGTTGTAAATGCTGCTGAAGTTATCTACGGAGATGTCAATTCCGACGGCGTTGTGGATATGAGGGATTTGCTTTTTTTCAGAAAATATCTTGCTAAAATGACAGGATATAACAATAAGACTATCAACTCCGTTAATGCGGATATCAACTGCAACGGCAAGATTAACGATTTGTTAGATGTAAAATATCTTATAATGCATCTTTCAAAAGAAAAACTGATTACAAATGCTAAAACCTATACAATGGATGCTTTTGAAAATTGTATTACCCTCTGCGGAAGAGCAGTTTCAGAAGACGGTGCAATTAAGCTTTCGCAGTCTGCAAGTGGTTTCAAATTTAAAGCCAACTGTGAAGGTGATATTCAGATACTTCTTACTACTGCAAGCAACGGAAAGCTTGTTGTAACAGTTGATGAGGATTATGATAATGCTGTAACTGTTGATGTCAGCGCAAATACAGGTAAATATTATGTTGAGCTTGGGCTTGAAAAAGGCGAGCATACAATTATGATTCAGAAGGCTACCGAGTGGTCAGTAAACAGTTTATTTACTATCAACGGTCTTGCTTTCTCGGGTGAATTCGGCGCTGAACCGCCTGAGGCAAAAACACGTAGAATTGAATTTTACGGTGACTCTATCACAAGCGGCTACGGTAACCTTACCTACAACGGTCAGTCAAGAGCAGGCAGTTGGGAATATCAGGACGGTTGTAAAACTTATGCTGCATTCACAGCAAACGCTTTGAACGCTGATTACGCGGTAGCATCTGCAAGCGGTCACGGTGTTATTACTGGTCTTGGTAGCGCTACTCAGACTTATGATAAATTCTTTGATTATTCATTGATTGATACAAAAACTGCTTGGTCTAGAGCAGATTATGATGCTGATTTAATCGTAATAAATTATGGCTCGAATGATAACACAAAAAAAGGCTATGACCTTGATACCGCGGCTTTTGAGGCTGAGTGTTCAAAGATTATCGAGGGTATGAGAGAAGAAAATCCTGATGTGCAAATTCTTTGGGTAATCGGTATGAACACTGTTGAAGATTCTGCGCCGGTTATAACAAGCCTTAAGAATATTGATGAAAAATATGATTATGTGAATTTTTATAAAGCAACTGCAAAACACAGCGGCGGTGACTCACACCCGACAGTAGCGGAGCATAAATTCCATGCTGAAGGTCTTGTTGCTAAGATAAAGGCGCTTTATCCTGATATGTTTGAATAAATTTAAAAAAATACTTGACAAATCTTTAGTGTTGTGTTATTATATT
>JBGVHY010000092.1:0-19048 GCA_045122755.1 Acutalibacteraceae bacterium
CGGTTCGGGAAGATTTTGAGTCACACTTTGTGCAGTAGGTTTCTAAAATGTAATCATCGCAATCGTTAGTCTTATAAGACTTGGTTACATAGTTATGACCGAGCGCCGGGATTACTTCCTGCTCGATGAATACTGTATTACATCTGCTACAGAAGGAGCCGGCGGTAAGACCTGTGTTCTCGCAGGTTGCCGCAACAGCAGGCATAACAGTAGAGTTATGCTCACAACGGCATAAAACACCGCCGTTTTTTTAAGTTATCTCAAGCTGTTTGGCCTCAATTTTAATTATGTCTTTTTTATCGACATAAGTAAAGCTTACATCAAAAGTTTTTTCGCGTATAAAAAGTGAAGACTCAAATGTGATATAACAGAGAACGCCGTCCTCTGTGTAATCCGCATCGAGTGAATTACCTTCTAAAAATACTGTGATAACATTGTCTGTTGCTGTAGCCATACAGGAAGCAAAAGGTGAATTTTCCGGCAGAGTTACTTCAATACCGTTGGATGTGGTTGTAATACATTTAAGCGATGCGTTGTATGCTATTTGAAAATTAGCGCCCCAGATTCCCGGGTTATTCTCAATTGAAATAGGAAGCTTTACCTGCCCACTGCCTGAATAATTAACAGTTCCAATAACCAGACTTGGTTTTGTTTCGTCATACTGAGGGAATATTTCATCAGCCGATGCCGTAATTTCTGCAACCGCTACAGTGCTCAGTACCAGACATAAACTGATTAATAAAGCAATTAATTTTTTCATAACTTTCCTCCATTTTATTGATTAATTTATGATATCATTTTGCGCAACATTTGTCAATTGTTTGATGAGGTTAAAATCGGTATAATTCATCTAATTTATTTAACCATTTTAGGTTTATTTGTAAAAAACCACAAAAAACAATTGACAGCAATGGATAAAAGCGGTAAAATAAAAAGTAGTGCGAATTTATCGCTTAGTCCGATGTAGGTCATCAGGTGTTTTTTATAAATGCCGATTGAACGCCGATCTATGTCGTGCTATAACAAAACTCCTTCCTTTTTGGAAGGAGTTTTATCTTTATATGTAGACCTTATAAATCTTTTTCGTGTAATACCACACCGTCAGCTTTGAGTTTTTTCTGCAGTTTTTTAACTGATAAAGTTTTGAAATTTGAAGTCATAGCCGCTGCAGTACCTGCTGCTTGACCTGAAACTGCGCAAACAGGGATAACGCGTGTAACGTCCCACATAGCTTCGGTAACAGAAATACATCTGCCTGCGGTGATGAGGTTTTTAACATTCTTACCGTAAAGGCATGAATAAGGAAGCTCATAAACAGGACCGCGTTTGCGCCAGTCAGAGAACATACCGACAGAATCGTTGAATTCTTTGTGCATTTCGGTGTCGTCAATCGAGTAGTCAGATACAATTTTTCTTGTCATTCTTATCTGCGGAATTGTAGCCATAACGCCGAGGTTGTGGTCTTTATTAATTCCGCCGCCTTTGAGAAAATCATCAAGCGAAAAACTATGTGAAGTACACATCATATCCGAAAGCTCTTTAGCATCAATACCGCTGAATCGTTTTAAATTCTTTTCTAATCTTTTCTGTTCCTCGGTTTTGAATTTTTCAGGGATATCCGACCAACCGAGCATTTTTAATTTATACTCGTTGTCTTTGTGATAGTAATACCAGCCTGCAAGCACGTTGCCTTGCTTGAAGGTATCGGTTTCCTCTCCTGCAAGCTTGCAGACATCAGCGTCACCGCTTGCATCAACAACGCTTGTAACTTTAACGGCGCTTCTGCCTGATTTATTCTCAATAATGAGGGAAGAAATCTTGTTTCTTGTCACAATTGCGTCACAAACACTTGTACCGTAAAGGATTTCAACGCCTTCTTCCAAGAGAAGCTTTTCCATTAAAATTCCAAACATATTAGCGTTGTACTGAATTTCAAATCTGCGTTCCTTTTTCTCTTCTAATGTGCCGTTTTCAAGCCAGCCTTTCGGATATTTATCCTCATAGCCGTGTTTTACAGACAGGTGAAGAAGTTCTTCGGCGATGCCGAATGAAACCTGTTTGCCCTCGCCGTCGCAAATTGGAAGATAAACGGTAATGATACCGAGCGTAGCCAAGCCGCCGAGCATAAACTGTTTTTCCAACAGTAATACTTTTTCAGCGCCTGAACGTTTTGCCGCGAGTGCCGCCGAAACACCTGCAACACCGCCACCGGCTACTACTACGTCATATTCGCCGTAAACAGGCGTGTTTTTAGCTTTTTCTTTAATATATTCCATAATCTGAAACCTCTTATTTCAAATAATTTTCAATTGCAACAAGATCAAGGTCGTTATAATTCTTAAGAAATTCGTAAATGACCTCAGCGATAGCCTTGCAACCACTCTCGTCGTCAGACTCAATGTTAAGCGGCATAATCGGGTCGTGAACCGAAAGGCGAAGCAAGAACCAACCGTTGTTTATCGAAATTCTGATACCCTCGTGATTATCGGGTGCAATGTCGAAGCCTTTTTCCTCTCCGTATTTGAAGAGGTCAGCGATAACCTTTTCGCCGTAGGTACGGAAATCATCAACTTTGATTTTAAAACGAAGCTCAACTAAATCCTTTGGCTCTTTGAGCGCTGAAATCAGCTCGTCAATCGTCTTGCCTTCTTTTTTAAGGTTAGCCATTTTGATGATGATTTTGGTGATAAGATAAGCGCCATCATCAAGGAAGTAATTCTCCTTAAATGCCGCGTGACCTGATGTTTCAATAGCGAGCGGTGCGCTGACACCTGTAGACTCAAGGCGAACAGCCTCGTCAATAACATTCTTGTATCCGCGCTTAAAGCGGTGATGCTTACCACCTAAATCGTTTTCAATAAAATCTTTTAGACCGCTTGAAGTTACTGAGTCGGTAACAATAGTTCCGCCCTGCGCGTTTTCAAGCGCAATAGCAGCGGCGAGCGCTACAATGCGGTTACGATTGATTTCTTTACCGTCCGAGCTTACGCATGAAGCGCGATCAACGTCAGTATCGAAAATAACGCCGAGGTCAGCGCCTACCTTAACAGTAGCATCAGAAATTGCTTTCATAGCAACCTCATTTTCAGGGTTTGGGATATGATTTGGGAACATTCCGTCAGGCTCTAGGAACTGACTGCCCGTAATATCAGCGCCGAGCGGCTCAAGAACCTTGTAAGCGTAAAATCCGCCTGCGCCGTTGCCTGCGTCAACAATGATTTTTAAGCCTTCAAGCGGCTTTTCATTGCCTGTTTCACGGATAATAGTATCGCGAAGAATTTTTGAATATTCCGACATAAAGTCAATTTTTTCTACACTACCCTCAGCTTTTGGTGCGCAAAGACCTTTTTCAGCATTTTCGAGCATTTTAGAAATATCGCCGCCCGAAACACCGCCTTCACGAGTAAAGAATTTAAGACCGTTTCTGTTAAAAGGGTGGTGAGATGCGGTAATCTGGATAGCCGCGTCGCAACCCTTAACAACGGTTGTCATAAACATTGACGGGGTAGACGCCAGCGAACAATCAAGCACCTTAACACCGCTTGCAGTAAGAATGGAAATAACTGCATTTTTAATACGGTCAGCGGAAATTCGCGAGTCGTGACCTACTGAAACTGTGATTTCTTCAGCTTTTTTGTTATATTTCTCGCAAAACCATACGAGGAAGCCCTGAGTCATCGCGCAAATCGCCTCATCGGTGAGGTTGATATGCTCGTCCTTTACACCCTCAGCAGCAATACCGCGAATATCAGTACCACTTTTAAACTGTTTAAAATTCATTCTAAATTAATCTCCTTATGTTTTCAATTATAATCAGTATATCATAGTTTTTTCCATAAATAAAGAGAAAATATTGAAGAAATATATAAATATATTAATATTATGTTGTTTTTTAAAAGGGTATTGGCTTATAGGTAAAACAAAAATAGCTTTCCTTTTAGGAATGGTATCTGAGATAAATAAAAAACGGCGGGAGAAAGCCACCGCCGTACAAATAAATTTTAAATTAAAGTTACTAACAAGAGTTGTAAGGATAAGAAAATATTAATATTCCCAAATCCTCATTGATAGCTCAATTGCCTGCAGAAGCGCTCGACTTATTTTACAAAGCCAACTTTTCTCTTTGCTTTTGATAAAGTTTTTCTTGCAATATAAGCTGCTTCTTCGGCGCCTTGTTTATACATTGCTTCAAGCTGAGCTTTATCGCTCATAAGAAGGTTGAATTTTTCCTGAACAGGGCGGAGCTCTTCAATAACAGCCTCTGCAACTGCTACCTTAAAGTCGCCATAGCCTTTGCCGTCAAAATCCTTTTCAATCTGGTCGAATGAAAGACCTGTTACCGCCGAGTAGATAGTCATAAGGTTATTAATACCTGCTTTTTCGGTAGTGTCACCGAAGTAAATTTTAGCCTCAGAGTCGGTCACTGCGCGTTTGAATTTGCGCATAATTGTATCAGGGTCATCAAGAATTTTTACATAAGCATTCTCGTTTGAATCTGATTTGCCCATTTTTTCAGTCGGGTTCTGCAAACTCATAATCTTAGCACCGACTTTCGGGATAATCGGCTCAGGAATTTTGAAAGTATCGCCGTAAATACCGTTAAATCTGTTTGCAACTGTTCGGCAAAGCTCAACGTGCTGTTTTTGGTCAATACCTACAGGCACAACGTCAGCCTGATAAAGAAGAATATCCGCATTCATAAGCGAAGGATACGAGAAAAGTCCGAGATTAACGTTATCAGGTGCTTTTTTAGATTTGTCCTTAAACTGAGTCATTCTCTGCATTTCGCCGTACATTGAGTAGCAGGAGAGAATCCACGACAGCTCTGCATGAGCAGGAACGGTTGACTGAATAAACATAAGGCTTTTATTCGGGTCAAGACCGATTGCGTTTAAAATACCGTAAGCGGTCAAAGTCTGCTGGCGAAGCGCTTTCGGCTCAAGCCTTATAGTAATAGCGTGAAGGTCGGCAACTGCGAAAATTGAGTTGTACTCCTCCTGTAAATTAACCCAGTTGCGAAGTGCACCGAGGTAGTTACCGAGGGTAAAATGACCTGTCGGCTTAATCATGCTGAGCATAGTTTTTTTATCTTGTAAAAATTCCATTTATATTTCTCCTTGCTGTATATGAGTTCTAATCAAGGCTCCCTTGTGCGAAGGGAGGCTTTTCAGCCTATTTATTATTTATATCTCCTTAACCAAATCGCCGAGTAGCTCCATACCTTTAATCAATTGATCGTCGGTGGGGGTTGAGTAGTTTGTTCTAAAGTTGTGACATTCGTCGGTTTCGTTTATCAAGAACGCTGTACCCGGTACAAGCGCAACTTTTTTCTCTTTAACCGCCTTTGTGCAGAAGTTCATCATATCAACGTTTTTTGGCAGAGTGCACCAGATAAACAGTCCGCCTTCAACTTTGTGATAAGTGATTTTATCGCCAAAATGGGTATCCATCAGGTTCATCATAAGATCTGCTTTATTGCGGTAGATTGTACGCAATTTTTCAAGGTGTTTTTCAAAGTTGCAGGTTTTTAAGAATTCGTCGGTAATCATCTGCGCAAAAATTGTGGTATGCACATCGGATGTCTGCTTGCAGACAGTAAGCTTTGCAATCAATGTTTTGTTAGCGATTGCGTAACCTACGCGAAGTCCAGGGGAGAGTACCTTTGAGAATGAACCTGCGTAAACCACGATACCATCGGTATCGAGTGACTTGATTGTCGGAACGTTTTCGCCCGCGAATCTTATCTCGCCGTATGGGTTATCTTCAAGCACGAGTACCTGATATTTTTTTGCAAGAGAGTAAACCGCTTTGCGTTTTTCAATAGACATCGTAATGCCTGTCGGGTTCTGAAAATT
Source organism: Acutalibacteraceae bacterium (assembly GCA_045122755.1). GTDB lineage: Bacteria > Bacillota > Clostridia > Oscillospirales > Acutalibacteraceae > RUG11462. Next base: position 5,856 of record JBGVHY010000092.1, read on the forward strand.
CGGTATCGTATAGATAAACTTTGTGTTTGGGTTTTCCTTTAAAGCTTTCTCGAGCGCTTCGATATTCATTCCGTCATCATCAACCGGGACGCCGACTAAATGAGCGCCGTATGAGCGGAAGGTATTGAGCGAGCCGATAAACGACGGCGCTTCGGTGATGATTGTGTCACCTTTTTCAACGAAGGCTTTGGTCATCAAATCCATAACCTGCTGAGCGCCTGAGGTGATGATAAGCTCGTCGTCATCGCTTACAGAGTTGTGTTTTGTTTTCATATATTCTTTCATTCTGTCACGCAGTGGCTTATACCCTTCGGTAACCGAATACTGCAACGCGCCGATTGCGTCTTTTGACAAAATCTCTGCGGCGATGCGCTCGATATCTTTAATCGGAAATGCTTCGGGAGCAGGATTTCCTGCCGCGAACGAAATCATACCCGGAACAGATGAATATTTCAAAATTTCTCTTATAGCCGATGGAGCTAAGTTAGCAATACTTTCAGTAAACTGGTAATTCATTAATCTTCACCTTGATTTTTTGTGATTATAGATAAGTATATCATAATTTTTTGTATAAATAAAGGGTTTATAAAGAATTTTTAAGAAAATTTAAAAGGCTTTCCTGTGAAAGAAAGCCTTTTCATAATGGTTGAGTGATAAAATCCGACCTTACGATATAATGTCAATATATTTCCATTTGAGTCGGTATGCAACTGTGAGGTAGCTGTAAATGCCATAGCCGTATTCATCAATAAAGTCGAGTACCTTGTCTGCATCTTCCTCAGTAATCAGGAGCTTTGAGAACATAGCTTTCTGATAAATCAGGAAAATCTCTTGGAGTGAAATTTCGGTTTCTTCTTCAACTTCAAAATTCTCCTGTACAATCTTTCTAAATTCATCAAAAGTATAAGTATCCTCAAACTTTATCTTTTTGAATTTGAGCATTTTTCTAAGAAGCTCAAATCCGAAGATTACCTGTCTGCGATAGTCGGAGGAGTTGAAAATCTTCTTGCGTTTTGAGATTATCGAACAACGTCTTGTGATCAGTGCGATTACAAAGATAAGCATAAGCGCAACGAGTACCAAAGCTCCGATTATTATATAAAGAAGAACGTTGCTCTCCTGATAATTAAGCTGATCGTTATTTTCTTCTACAGGTTCGTCAGGTAAAGGCTCATCTGCCTGCTCTTCTTGATTTGAGGCTTCGGTTTTATCGGTTTTTTTATCTTCTTTCTTTTCATCATCGTCAAATTTGTTCTCGGCAGTATCAATCGCCTGCTGCATCATAGCCGCGAAAGAACCGCTGTAGTATCCGTTGGTAACTTCAACAGGAATCCAGCCGTACTGTGCATCAAAAATCTCAATCCAAGCGTGCGAATTGCCGTCGGTAAGAGTAATGGTTTTCTGTCGGCTGTCGCCGTCTGCTTTTGAAATATCGTCCTTGTGAACAAAGAAGCCTTCAACATATCTTGCAGGAACTCCGAGCGAGCGCAACATTACTGTTGCCGCGGTAGCGTAATGTGCCGAATAACCGACACCTTTTTCAAAAAGGAAGTAGCTTGCGAAATCCTTGTCCTCCGGCAATTTTTGAACAGAATCGGAATATTCCGTATTAGTGCTTAAAAATTCGCGTACCTTGTCAACGGTTTCGTAAATTGTATCGCCCTTTAATTGCTGACCGAGTTTTGCAATTTCATCAATACCTTCAGGTAAAAGAGTATAGTTGCTCTGAACAAATTTTGCGTATTCGCTCCAGCCTTTCTGAAAAGTCTTGCTTTGATAGGAAGAGGTGTAAGGCAGGGTTAAATAATCTGCCAAATTGTAATAAGCCTCGTAGGAATAGGAATCGGTGTAGCTCGGAGTTGCATACAAATCCTCATAAGCAGTTATTGATGCGTCCGAAACAATACCGCTCGGCGCGTAAGTATAATCCTTCTCGCGGCGGAAATCTGACAGCTTAAATTCAGCAAGCTTTAATCTTCTGTTGCCGAAATCGCCGTATAATAAATCACCCGTAAGAGTAGGGATTATGTAATTTTTCTTAGAAAAAGCCTCTTTAGCGGTGTTTAACTGCTCGTAAGTATTACTATCGAAATCTTCCCAACTTGTGCCTGTATAAATACTTCCGACATAGCCTTTCAAGTAAATAGTCTGACCGACATCAGGCATCTGCAAGGTAGCGTATTCACGACCTAAAATTTTGCGGTCGCCAAGGACTGCAAGATTTCCTTCTTTAAGCGATGCGTCGTGGTCAAAACCTGTGATGCGATCATAAATATCAAGCGCTGTGTATTTAACGGTTTTGCGAAGGGAATTTAAGCTTTCGCTTCGAGCAAAGCCTGATGAGGTAAGTGTATTTGTGATAATGGCAAAGCACAAGAACACAGCTGTTGCCATAACAATTGCACTTCCGCCGAAACGTGAAGATTTATTTTCATAAACAAACTGTTTATGGTTGTTTACCTTGTCTCCGTTGCGGTGTTTAACCGAGTTTCGCTGGCGGTTGGAGATATGCAAAGTAAGCATTGCCGCCCAGCCTGCAATTAAAAATGCAAACGGGATTCTATCAGTTACACAGCCGAATGCCGCGCCTAACTCAAAAAGCGGAAAGGTTACTAAAAATGCACCGATAAACTGAGTTTTGCCTACTGCAAAAAATGCAACAAGCGAGGTGACGATTACCGAAAGCATTGCCATACAGTAGGTGGTATTTGAAATGTAACTGTCGTCCCAGACAATAAGCGGGTCGGGAGCAGTCCAGTACATTGCATCATAAATTGATTTTACAGCACTGTCATATAAAAGCTGGAAGCCTGTTATAACAGGGCTCAGCATAAAAAGGCCTGCAGCCGCTACGATTACGGCACTTATCAAAAGCACAAGCCAGTTTTTCTTAAAAGTTTTGTAGCAACAAGTGAAAATAAGCGATGCTGCGGCTATTACGACATAGTTTATCCAATCAATAGCCTTTATGTTCATCATTGATGAAAAGGTGAAAATTCCGCCTACAGATAGCGCAAAAACAATTAGAAAACGCGAGATAAAATTAAGTACTGCGTTTGCGGCTTTTGCACTTTTAGAGGTGGATTCATCAATAAGAGTTAAGGATAAATCTGAATGTAAAAGTTCTTTTTTTCTCATATTCTTTCGCCGCCTTTCTAAAATTTCACGCCGTAAAGGCAGCGTTCTTCTGCGTTTGGAATTACAGGAATAAACCTTGTATCCGAGGACGTCGGGATACTACTTCGTTCATATTCAACCAGAACAACCGAAAGTAAAGAGAGTGAAAGATTGAATCCTGCAAACATACCCTCGGCATCTTTAGCCGAATTTGAAGACATAATTATAATGTGCGAATATTTTGATTTTGAGAAAAATTCGCAGCGCTCGAGCAGAGGCTCCTCGGTATAAACCGAATCTGAAAAAACTTTTGATAGTGTAAAGTAAACATCGGATTCGCTTTTGATTTTTGATTTTATAAAAGCACCTCTGCGGCAGTTGTACCAGCCTACGTAATGAGTAATGCCTTTTCTCGCAAAATCAAGTGAAACAGAAGCAAAGGTTTTTATAAGTGAGTCGATTTTCAAAAGACTTTCATCGGTCGTATCATCAAGCTTTAAATCAAGATAAATAAAAATATTTTCGCTTACGGGGAGAGAATACTCCTTAACCATATACTTATCGGTTTTTGAGGTAAGCTTCCAATGAATTTTATTAAGCTTGTCACCCTCTTTGTATTCGCGAATATTGAAAATCTCCGATGGGTCGTCGCCTGCTTTTGCGCTTGAAAACTTCTCAGCTTCACCCGCGAACCAGTTGTTCGGACGAATTCGTGCTTTAACAGAAATCGTTTCAGGATAAAGCGGTATAACCTTTGTAGTTTTTATGCGTTTTGTAAGCCTGAACATCGAGAAAAAGTCATAAAACACCGCTTTTTTGATTGAAAAATCAATATTTCCGACGTGGTCTGACACCATTTCGTATGTGAATACCTTTGTAGAAAACGGTGCAGAGCTGATTACGAATTTGCAATCGTGCTCGGTGTTCAGAAAAAGATTTTTGCATTTTGTGGTCAGCTTAATATGTGTAACCGCAAAAGGCGAGTTGTTTTTAACTTTTATAAGAATTTTTACAGGTTTTCCGATTCCCGAACCGCTGTCGTCAATCTCAATCTCAATTTTTGTAAGAAAAAATGAGATAAGATGGATAAGCAACAGAATAACAGGAATACTTAGAACCGATAAAAACAGTATAAGTGCCAGTAAATCCTTATAAAGAATAAAAAACACGCCTGTGGCAATTGCGACCGCAAAATATATAAGCCAGCTGATTATCATTTATATAAGCCCTTTCGAGTAGTTAGTTTATACCGGGACATTTAACGGTAGTAAGAATGCTTGTAAGAATTGCCTCAGCGCCGAGACCGCCGATTTTTGCTTTAGGGCTTACTGCAACTCTGTGTTCAGCCGCGTCTATGAATATAGCAGTAACATCATCGGGCACAACGTAATCTCTGCCGTTCATAAATGCATGAGCTCTAGCAAGCTTTGCGATAGCAACAGTACCGCGAGGGCTGATACCGAGGGATAACATTTCATTATTTCTTGTAGCATCAGCAAGCGCTACTATGTAAGCGAAAATCTTATCGTCGGTATAAACCTCTTCAACCGCTTTTCTCATAGCGATAATATCCTCTCCGCTTGCTACTGCGTTAACTGATTTAAGAGGATTTTTACCCTGCTTGCCTTTTAAGATGTTAACCTCGTCAGCGGCAGCAGGATAGCCCATTGAAAGGCGCACCATAAATCTGTCAAGCTGAGATTCAGGAAGCATCTGAGTACCTACATAGCCGATAGGATTCTGGGTAGCGATAACGGTGAAAGGCTTTGGAATTTTGTGCATCTCGCCGTCAACGGTAATGTGACCCTCTTCCATTATTTCAAGCAGGGCTGACTGAGTTTTTGAAGAGGTACGGTTAATTTCATCTGCTAAAAAGAGGTTGCAGAGTGCTGCGCCGGCCTTGTAGATAAACGAGTCGGTCTTTTTGTCGTAAACGGTAAAGCCTGTAACATCAGTCGGCAATACGTCAGGTGTGAACTGCAAACGCTTGTACTCAAGGCTGGTTGCCTTTGAAAGAGCAAGAGCGAGAGTAGTTTTACCTACACCCGGGATATCCTCAAGCAGAATATGACCGCCTGCGATTACAACAGTTAAAATTTTATCAATAATTTCTTCCTTACCGAGAACGGCTTTTGAAATCTCTGTTTTTACATTTCCGATTTTTTCGAGTAAAACTTGGTTCTTATCGTTTTCCATTATTGCTTCTCCTTAAAAAGTATATATTTTAACTATTATATAATATCATAGAAAAAACTCAAAAGCAATATTTTTTGTAAGCTTATTTTTAATCGATTTGTAAACAAATCAAAAGCGGTGACAAGTGAACAAGTCCGTTAAAAACGGACAATAGAAAAAAAGCACCTCCTATGGTAGAATTAAAGATACTACCATAGGAGGATTTATTATGTCAGGAATAAAAGGAATGAAAAGATATCCACAAGGGATAAAAGAAAAAATAATATTAGAATACAATGAAGGTTTATCACAATGTGAATTAAGTAAAAAGTATGGTATAAGCAGATATGCCATTCAAAGTTGGATAGGAGCACGACCTGAAAAGAACGCACTGCCAAAATTTCGTGGACGTAAACCAGCAAAAACATTACAGGAATACAAATACGAAAACAAACGATTAAAAATGGAAAATGAATTGATGCGGGATTTTCTCTCGCTCACAGAAAGGAAGTGAGAACAAGCGTAAAATTTATGGTAATTTACAGACACAAAGAAAAATATTCAATAAGTGAAATGTGCCGATTCTTTAAAGTATCAAGAAGCGGTTACTATGACTATGTAAAAAGAATGGATATACCTGCATGGGATTTACCATTAGCAGAAAAGATAAAGGAATGTCAGGATAAGTGCGGTAAAACATATGGTTATCGTAGAGTACATATATGGCTTGAAAGACAAGGAATATACAGAAATCCTAAAACAATACTCAGAGTAATGCAAAAGTATAATTTGTTATCTGTAGTAAGAAGAAAGAAATATCGTAATTATGGCGAGGGTTTACATAGATACCCTAATTTACTTAATAGAGAATTTAATGCCGAGCGACCAAATCAAAAATGGGTTACAGATATATCATATATAAAAACAAAACAAGGATTTCTTTATCTTTCAATCATAAGAGATTTGTATGACAATAGTATTGTTGCATACAAGACAGGAACAGAACAAAACATAAATCTTGTTTTGAGCACAATAAGAGAAGCAAAGAAAAAGGAAAAGGTCACTGCAGAGGTGCAACTCCACAGTGACCAAGGCTTTCAATATACATCGACAGCATATTTTAAGCTAACACAATCATACGGCATAACGCCGTCAATGTCAAGACGTGGAAATCCATATGATAATGCTTTAGCTGAAAATTTCTTTTCAATTCTAAAAACAGAATGTATCCATAGGGTAAAACTCGAAACCTATGAGGAGGCTCGCCTCCTCATAGGTGAGTACATACATTTTTACAACAATGAAAGAATACAACTAAAAACAAAACTGACTCCGATGGAATACCGAAGTCAGTATGTTGCTTAAAATTTAAATTTTTCTACCGCAAAGGGTGCTTTTTGTACTGTCTACACAAATTGGGGCAGTACAATTATCTAAGACCGCTTTTTTGTTGAAAAATATAGAAAACAATTTAATAAAAGAGATTAATTAAAAAATTCATTGTAAATTGCTTTTAAAGCTTCTTCAAAATGTTCAGCCTCAACACCGATAATGATGTTAAGCTCGGATGAGCCCTGGTCAAGCATCTTGATGTTGATGTTTTTCTTAGCGATTGCTGTAAGAACTCTTGCGGCTGTACCTGTAGTTTTTCTCATGCCTACACCTACAACTGCAAGCAGAGCCAAATTATCTTCAAAAGAAATGCTGTCTGCTAAAGTTTCACGCTTAATTGAGTAAAGCAAATCATCTTTTTTCGGCTCGAGCGCTGCTGAGTCGATAACAACTGACATTGTATCAATGCCGGAAGGTAAATGCTCAAAGCAAAGACCTTCACGCTCAAGAACTGATAAAACTTTTTTGCCGAAACCGATTTCGGCGTTCATCATAGCTTTTTCAATGTTTACAATTGAGAAACCTTTTTTACCTGCAAGACCTGTGATGTTCGGTGTGCTTTCATCAACTCGCATATCCGAAACAATCATTGTACCCGGTGCTGACGGGTTGTTAGTGTTGCGAATGTTGATAGGGATACCTGCCTGATGAACAGGGAAGATAGCGTCCTCATGAAGAACTGTAGCACCCATGTATGAAAGCTCGCGAAGCTCAGCATAAGTAATTTTTTTGATGATTTTTGCGTCTTTAATAATTCTCGGGTCAGTTACCAAGAAACCGTCAACGTCGGTCCAGTTTTCGTAAAGGTCAGCGCCTACTGCACGAGAAACGAGCGAGCCTGTGATATCAGAGCCGCCGCGCGAGAAGGTTTTGATTGTGCCGTTAGGCATTCTGCCGTAAAAACCAGGAATAACTGCGCGTTCGTAATGCGATAAATGCTCTTTGGTTTTCTCAAATGTGAAATCCGAATTAAAGCTGCCTGTTTCGTTAAAACGGATACATTTTGCAGCGTCCATAAAATGATAACCGAGCAATTCAGCCAAAATCATACCTGAAAGATACTCACCGCGGGAAGCGGCATAGTCACGGCCTGCATTTGACTCAAGCGAAACCTTGATTTTTTCGTATTCAGCCGATAAATCCATATCAAGACCGAGGTCAGCGATAATACCGTCATATCTTTCGGTAATCTGTTTGAGTACAGGAGTGAAATCCTCACCCTCGCTCGATAATTCGTAAGCCTTGTAAAGCATATCGGTTATTTTGATATCATCGTCAAAACGTTTACCCGGTGCAGACGGAACGATATATCTTCTGTCCGGATTTTCCTTAACGATTTTTGCTACTTTTCTGAACTGATTAGCGTCGGCGAGTGATGAACCGCCGAACTTTGCAACTACTAAAGACATTGTTTATTACACCCTTTTGAAAAATATAGTATTGTCTCCCTATTACTAAAGGGAGGCTACCGCCTAACAGCGGTGGAGCGATATACCTCTTTTATATATCAAGAACTCGTAATTTTGACAAAACTTCACCGTTTACAAGTGTGATAAGATTGTCAAATGCCTGTTCTTTCATAGCGTCTGTGATAAATGCAATTTCATTTTCAGCCGCTTTTTCGTTATGAAGGAATTTAACCTTGCCGAAAGCTTTTTCAACATCAGCTTTGTTTGCATTCATACGAACATACATAGCAACTGTATCCTGCTTGTAATCTTCAACGTAATCGTCTTTGCCGACTTCCCAAGAAACATATTTTCTCGATGTCAAATGTTTAGCGCAGTCGATAACGTCAGCCACAACTGCCGAAGCGGTTGGAAGCTTACCTGCACCTCTGCCGTAGAATACTACGTCGCCGATTGCATCGCCGCGTACCATTACTGCGTTGTAAACATCATCGACAGTAGCAAGCTGGCTGTGTGAGGAAATAACAGCCGGATAAACTGTTGCGTAAACCTTATCTTCGGAAATTCTTGCGGTTTTGCCGATAAGCTTAATTACCATACCTGCGCTTTCACAGAAAGCAACATCGGAAAGAGAAATTTTTGTGATACCCTCGGTGTGTACCTGCTCAGGGTAAACGTGTTTACCGAAGGCGAGCGCTGAGAGAATACAGATTTTTCTGCAAGCGTCATGACCCTCAACGTCAGCGGTCGGGTCTTTTTCGGCGTAGCCGAGCTCCTGAGCTTTTTTAAGAGCATCCTCGAAAGAAACCGAAGAATGAATCATCTGAGTTAAGATATAGTTTGTAGTACCGTTTAAGATACCGTAAATTTCGCAGATTTCGTTAGCGGCAAGACACTGGGTAATAGGTCTGATAATTGGGATACCGCCGCCTACTGAGGCCTCGAAAAGGAAGTTAACATTCTTCTCTTTTGCGATTTTAAGTAATTCATCACCCTTGGTTGCAACAAGCTCTTTATTAGATGTAGCAACCGATTTGCCTGCGAGCAAGCATTTTTTAACAAAGTCATAAGCAGGGTTAACACCGCCCATGGTTTCAACAACGATTTTTACCTCATCGTCAATTAAAATGTCGTTGAAATCCTTTGTGAAAAGTGCTTCGTGAGGGTCACCGGGGAACTCGCGAAGGTCGAGGATATGAGCAACTTCAAGCTTCATACCTGCTTTTTTCTGAATTGATTCGTGGTTTTTGTAAAAAACCTCAACAACACCTGAGCCGACAACACCGTAGCCCATAACTGCTATTTTTACCATAATATATGTCTCCTTTTATTCGCCTAAAATCTGATGAACAGATTTTACACCTTCGATTTGTTTTAACTGATTAATAAGCTCTGACACCGAAAAGTCGGGATTTGTTACGCGAAACGATACCGAAACAGGGGCTCTTCTTCCCGACGGAATATTCTGATTGACTGTCAGAATATTTGCACCGCTTTCATATAATACCGACATAAACATTGAAAGTATTCCTGCTTTGTCAGTAAGCACCGCGTGAATTGTGACTACCTTGCCGCCTGTATCTTCATAAGTAAAGATATGGTCCTTATATTTATAGTAGGCACTTCTTGAAATTCCTGCTTTTTTACAGGCAACCGAAGCGGACTCTTCCTCGCCGTCGAGCAGCCATTGCTTAACTTTTAAAGTTTTTATAAACACATCGGGCAGAACACTGCTGTCCACTAAAAGCTTTTGATTACTGCTCAAATTGTCCACCTCCGACGTACTGTGTTTTCGCAATAAACACACTATAACAGAATTTTCATATAAATTCAAGGCTTTTTTAAAGAAAAAACAGTTTTTCATTAATTTTAACAAAAAAACCACCTGTAACCGTTTTAATTATAGTCAATTAAAAGAAAAAATAATTGTTGAAAATAACCTTGCATTAATGTATAATGGATGTGATAATGTGAGGAATTATGTAAAAATGTGTAAATGACATCACATTTCTATCAAATTTATATAATATACTCATGCTGTATTCTTATAACACAAGGAGGGTTTATATGTCTGAACATATTAAAAACACCATCCTGGTTGTTGATGATGATGTGAAATTACGCAGTACTATTTCAGATTATCTTTCCGAGAGCGGATTTGAGGTATTTTCGGCTTCCGACGGCGCTGAGGCTATTAATATTTTTGAAAAAGAAAAAGATGTTATCGACCTTGTGTTGCTTGATATTATGATGCCTAAAATCGACGGCTACGATGTACTCAAGATTATAAGACAATCCTCCGATGTTCCTGTTATTATGCTTTCTGCAAGAGAGCATGAAAAAGACCAGCTAAAAGGCTATGAGCTCGGTGCCGATAATTATATTACAAAGCCGTTTCTTTTAAGTGTTTTGAAAGAAAATATAAAGGTTTGTATCCAGCGTGCAAACAAATCCTCTAAAAAGCTTATTACCCGCGGTGAATTATCAGTTGATAAAGCACGCAGACGGGCTTACATAGAAAACCGTATGCTTGACCTTACTCCTAAAGAGTTTGATGTACTTTTATACTTAGTTGAAAATGAGCACAGGGTGCTTGAGCGCGAGAATATACTTGATGCGGTATGGGGAATTGATTATTACGGCGATTTCAGAACTGTTGATACAATAGTAAAGCAGCTTCGGAAGAAGCTCGGCGAAAAGTATAACTATATCCGTTCGGTCTACGGCGTGGGCTACTTCTTTGAAACCAAGGAGGAGTAGGCTGATGTTTAGACGGCTTTCATTAAAGCTTGCAGTTTATATTATGCTTATCCTTGTTCTTATTATCGGCGGTGCGAGTATGCTGTATGCCAGCAACTCGAAGGAACTGTATATAAGCAATCAGAAAAGCCTTATGTCTACTGTTGTACAAGAGCTTAATAATATTGATTTTCAGAACGAAACCGCAAAAATCAATGAATTTATGGATAAGTATTACGAGCAGACTTATGAGCTTTATATCTGCGATGAGGATATAACGCCTGTTTTTTCAACCAAAAGAATGGCTGATACTACTGATATTATCAAACAGCATTTTATTGACCAAATTGATGAGTACAAGGAAAACAGCGAGCCTGTATTTTTCTCGGCTGACGGCGACCGTTATGAGCGAATTGTACTTCGTGCAAAATTGAATAACTTCGGTAAAACTTATTATATTTTTATTGAAGAGAGTCTTCGTACAAGCGATGCGGTTTTTAATTACACAAATGACTTTTTAACAAAGTTGATTATAATTTTTATTATTGTCAGCGGTATTGTTGTTTTTATTCTTATTACAAGAACCACGAGGTCATTAAGAATATTAAGTGATGTTGCCTCGAAGCTTTCCGAGGGTGACTATTCCGTAAGATATAACGGAAAGATTACTAATGATGAGGTCGGGGTGCTGGCAAGCAACCTTAATTTTATGGCTGATACCATCGCCAAAAACGTAAATGACCTTCAAAATTACAATTTTCTGCTTAAAGAGGATAACAGTCGAATGACTGAGTATGAAAATATGCGTAAGCGAGTGCTTACCAATGTTACTCATGAGCTTAAAACTCCTCTTGCGATAATCTCAAGCCAAATTGAGATGATGACTGTCACAAGGTCTGACGAGAAGAAAAAATATTACTATGAGTCTGCAATGGACGAGATTGATAAAATGAGTAAGCTTATAAGCAGACTGCTTAATTTCTCAGCTGGTGAAAAGGTTATCCTTGAAAACGAGAAAAGGCAGATTAATCTAGGTGAATATATAGATAATCTCTGTAATAAGAGTATGACTTTTATCAAATCAAAAAAGGTTAAATTCAAAAGGAAACTTGAAAATTGCGATATTCTGGCATCAGACGAGCATATTCAGCATATCTTCAATAATTATCTTATGAATGCATTGCAGTATGGTGTCGTCGGTGGTGCGCTTGAGGTTACTGTAAAGAAATGTGACGAATATTGCAGGCTTTCGGTTTTTAATGAGGGAAGCCATGTCGATAAAGCTGAGAGCGAGAAAATCTGGACTGATTTTTACCGCTCGCAGAGCAATATTACGCTTGACTCAAAAAGAGTCGGCATAGGACTTTTTATTGTAAAAGAAATTTCGCTTATCAACCATGACCGCTGCGGTTTTGTAAACCGAGATGACGGCGTTGAATTTTGGTATGATTTTTGCGAAAATGATTTTTGATAAATAAAAAAGGAAACAAAATAAAGGGCTTTTATCCCGAAAGGAAGAGTTGTTTGGAAATCTCAGCTATTACTAACATAATATCTATCCCGTTTGCAATTTTTGCGTGTATTACGGCAGTTCTTTATTACATACTGCCGCGTAAATTCCGCTGGTGCGCTCTTATAGTTGCAAACACCGTTTTCTATCTTTACGGCGGCGGTAAGCTTATTGTTTATCTTATTTTTGCCTGTCTTGTAGCATATGCTTCGGGTATGATAATGAACAAGAGCTTTGAAATGCAGAAAAAAGAATGTGAAGGTCTTGACCGCAAGGCTAAAAAACCGATTAAGCTTAAATACAATAAAAAGAGAAAAATTATTTTGATTATCTCAATTATTGTGATGATTTTGGGTCTTGTTGCAGTAAAATATGTACCTTTCCTTACAGATGTTTTCAACGGTATTATCGGTTTGTTCGGTGCCAGCCCTATCGGTGTCAATACTGTAGGACAGTTTACTGTAAGTGTTCTCGGATGTTCTTATTTTACTCTTTCAATTATCGCTTATCTTACTGATATTTACAGAGAAAAAATCAAGGCTGAGAAAAATCCGCTTAAGCTTTATGTTTTCGTTTCGTTTTTTCCACATATCAAGCAGGGACCTATTGAGCGTTATGATGAGCTTGCTCCGCAGCTTTTTGAGGGCAATAAGTTTGAGTTTACCAACATCAAACAGGGCGCTATGATGTTTACCTACGGTGTGTTTAAGCAGTTGATGATTACTAACAGACTTTCAACCGTAACTACTTATATTTTCGGAAACTATGAGAAATTAAGCGGTATTTCTATTCTTTTCGGAACTATTGTTTTCTCTATTCAGATTTTTACTGACTGGACTGCTTACTGCGAT